>CAXBHV010000006.1:0-23059 GCA_963974855.1 uncultured Rhodopirellula sp.
ATCCGATGAGCAATTGATCGATCGGTGGCGCAAGCGGGCAGAAACGTCCGCGTTGGCGGAATTAGCAGAACGCTATCTGTCGCAGTTCTATGGGACGGCTCGGGCAATGATGCTCAGCGACAGCCAAGCCGAAGATGTGGCACAAGAAACGATGCTGAAAGTCGTACGCTGGATCGATTCCTTTGACACGCGAGCAACCTTTCGCACATGGTCGTACACGATCCTGGTGAACACGATTCGCAGCGATCTTCGCCGCCAAAAAACTCGCTCGCAACATTTCGACGCGGCGGCGGACGTCACACGTGTCGCAGCGACAAATCAATCACACGAAACCTTGCTCACCCAGCAAGAGACTCGAAATGAGATCGAACATGCACTCGCACACTTGACCGACAAGCAACGCACCGCGTTGGTGTTAATGGTGACCGAAGGACTGTCGGCTGCCGATGTCGCTGAAATTGAAAACTGTTCGGTCGATGCCGTTTATCAACGAGTCAGCGAGGCGAGGAAATCACTTCGCAACACCCCCGCATTGCGACAATTGTGGCAAGACCATCGGTAACAATTTACCGGAGAAATAAATGAAACCGTCCGAAGACGACAAACTCGATCAAACGCTTCGCGATTGGCGAAGCGGGCTGCAATCGAATCAAGCACAACGTGATCGCATGCAAGCACGTTTTCTTGACGAGCTTTCGGCAGGCTCAGACCCGAGCACCGCGTCAGTGACGTTGCCGCCAAACGACACCTCGCCCTACGCAAATGGATCGTGGATACGTGTTGCCGCGTGCCTGACCGTAGGTGCCTGCATCGTGTTCGTGATGTTTGCATGGCAATACCTGAGCGAACCCAACCCCACCCAAGCAATCGTTCATTCCGAACCGGCCCCGCAATCATCTTGGTCGTTCACGTCTGAGGAACTTCGTCGCAGCGAGGTTTTGGTTTGCGAGTTTGATCGCGTGTTTGAGCATCAAGTTCGTTCGATCCATCAACGCGGCCAAACGGTCGAGGTGGATCTGGTCAATCATACGGTCGCCTGGGACGGATCGCCGCGAGTCATCGTGCGGTTTGTGCTGCAACAGCGAATCGCAAACTCGGCTTGGAAAACGGTGCAAAGCGAAGAGTGGATCGGCAGCCAAGACCATCAATTTCATTTGTCAAACGTCTCGGACGTCGAGGTCCAAACGTGGTCGCACCTGCTTCCCGACGATTCACTGTGGATGGAAATTTCGGTTTCATCGCCCGATAACGTGGCGGAGCGGCGGACCCGACACTGCATCGCTAACCAGCCGGGGATTGTGTGGCGGCGGGACCGTGGCGACCAGCAATGGCAACTCGTCGTCGTGCACGAGCTGCTAAAGCCATGTGATGGAGAGCTGATTTGATGCCACTTCGCATGCTGCCATTCGTCGTCTTTACGCTGATTGGAACGGTTTTTGGGCTAATTGGAACAGTCGTTTCGGCTCAACCGACCTCGGTGGCAATAACAACAACGCTGCGAGATTCACAGACGCAGACTCAACAAGATCGTGCAAATGCGTTCCTTGATCTGCTTGAGGTTCAACTCAGCCAAAACGATTCGATCATCCTCGTCGAGCGGATGCGAATCGAAACGGCGCTACAAGAACAGCTGATCAGCCAAACGCTAGGGACACCGCAACACGAGGGAACTCCGTTTGGCAAATTGCTTTCGGCCGATTTGATTCTGAACGCCCAATTTCTATCGGCCGAAGGGGAAATCGATTCCACGCAGATGATCGTGCGAGTCGTCGAAGCAAAAACGGGAACGATTCGCGGGGTTAGTATCGCGGCGGGGGATGAGATCTCGGTCGAGGAAACGGCTCGCTACTTGTCCGCAGTAGTCGAATCCCCATCGGAAGCTGCGATCACTGTCGCTGTCGCTGCGTTTCAGTGCGAAGCACGATTCGTGCGACTGAGACCGCTTGAACTGGGGATACGCGACATACTGACCGCGGAATTGCTGAACCATCGCCGGTTTCATGTCTTGCAGCGATCTCAAATGAGCGATCTAGTGCGTGAGATGGAACTGATCCAAGCGGGGTTCGTCGACTTGACATCGCTACCAGTAAGTTTGCCAGAACGATCGGCTGGCTACTTCGTCACAGGGACGCTGAACGAACACAACGCCAACGGCAGTTTGCAAATCGATGTCTCGGGGCAAGTGAATCAGGCCGGGCAGCAAGAACCGATTCTTGCGTTCGGGTTCCAGACCACGCCGAGTCAATTGCCACATGAATTGTCATTGGCGGCGATGAAGATTGCGGGCGTATTGTCCAAGGCCGCTCGTTTGCCTGAGCCGCCAAGACTCGCCGAAAATCATCGATCCGCGGGCGCAGCGAGCGATGAAACGAGGCGGCTGCTCGACCAAGTTCTTCACGATCTGTACCGGTTTCGCCCGCGATCGCCCATCTCGGGCGGCGAACGCAGCTTCCGCGTGCCCGGCATCGATCTGCGTGAAAAGGTCGACGCGAACGCCCCCAAGTACGAATCGCGTGGCTATTGGGCCAGCGTGGTGAGCGCCGACACTCCGCTGGGCACTCACTTGCTCCGCAAGTCGATCGACCGGCTCGAGACGATTCTATTCATTGATCCCGATCACGCCGTGGCGGCATACGCATTAGCGTTTTGTTTCAGCCATCACATCGACGGCATTGTCAATCACGACCGAGCCGGCGAGCTGCTACGGCAAGTAACGCGGCAAAATCCGAACAGCGATTTGGCAGCGGCGGCGCTACACTTACTCTCGGGTATTGGACGGCATCACGCCTTCGGCATCAGTCGCCCCGTCGCCCCGAACCTCAGTCGGATGTCGACCGAAAACGTGCAATTTGCTTTTGAAACGATGCCGCCGCAACATCGCGATTATCGTTGGGGACGGATCCTAAATTTGCTCAGTGCACGGTACTTGCAACCCGAGGACATCAAATCATTGATGCCG
Source organism: uncultured Rhodopirellula sp. (assembly GCA_963974855.1). GTDB lineage: Bacteria > Planctomycetota > Planctomycetia > Pirellulales > Pirellulaceae > Novipirellula. The sequence goes on from CAXBHV010000006.1 coordinate 2,960, forward strand.
GTGCTGCGAATCGTGGCGAAGCGAATCGACGAGGTCGACGATGCGATGCTCAAGCGGTTGCTGGCCACCGAATCGAGCCGCATCGCCCGTCTGCTCGATACCCGCGAAGCCGAAGCGTTGATTGCTAATTGGACAAGTGACGAAAACCGGTGGAAGCGACACGCAGGTTGTTTGTACTTTGCGGAATCCGCTGCTCGAGAACGCGAATACGCAGAAGCGGCAAAGTGGTACGAGCAAGCCGCCAGCGGGTTCGCCGGAATGAAGGAACATGCCGAGCGTCATGCCTTTGAAAACTTGCTGATTCACGCCGCGGAATATTGGCGACGAGCCGACCGTGTTGATGCCGCGATGAAAGTCTTGGATTCGTTTTCACCGAGTCTGCCTCGCTCGCTGAACCGCGGCTACTACGACCTGCAGCGTGGGTACTGCTTGCAGCAACTCGGTCAAGATCAGCAAGCGGTGGCGACATGGGTTCGTGCAGCCGAGTCGGTTCCTCACTTGATCAATCAAGCCTCGGTGGCTGCGGCAATCAAATCCGCAGGTGGCGTCCCGTTGAGTCCGGACCGCGAAATCAACGTTCGCTATCTGGCAAACGCTGACAAATTCCCGAATTCTTGTGTGGCATTGGCAACCGACGGATCGCGGGTTTTCTGTGCGGGGCGAGGAAAGCAGGGTTACCAATGTTTCGCATTCGACATCGCCACTGAATCCTGGACGACCATTAAAGCAGAGATTGGACGCATCACGTGTATGGATAGCGATGCCGGTTCGCTATGGGTTGGAACCGACGATGAGGGACTGTATCGCTACGACATCGCGTCCCAGCAATGGCACCACTGGGGACTCGACGAGTCGTTACCGGATCTGCATATCGAATCGCTCCGCGCAGTGGCCAACGAGTGTTACGTCGGCGTTGGAACCGCTCGCGGAGGCGGATTAGTGAAGATCAACGCAGATGGATCCGTACGATTTTTCGAGGGTAAAGACGCTCCCGACCAGGCTCCGACGCACATCATTGTCAGCGACGAAAAAATCTTAGCACGCTCGATCAAATCGATTCGGCAGTACGATCAAAAAATCGAAACGTGGAGTCCGCTAGAACTGACTTCACTAAAATCCCCGTTCCTATTTCCCGCTGACATCGGCTACTGGGCGTCCACTAGTCAACGTGAATTGTACCCGCTTGAACAACCTGAGATTCCGCAAGATTGGTTCAAACAGGCTTGGTATCCGCCCGGGCGTCAAAAGGCGGGGTATCAAGTGAAATTCATTATTGAACACAAAGAGGAAATTTGGTTTGGCGGCACTCCTTATGAGAAATTTTTATGCAGTGGACTCTATCGAGTGAATAAACATACCGGTGATTTTTCGATGTACGGCCCCCGCGATGGATTCAAAATGGACAGATATTACACATCGGATGATGGCGTCTGGGCAGCCGACCGATTGTGGATCGCCACCCATGCTGGATTAGCAGAGGTGACGAAAAGGCCTCACGTTTCCGAGGTGCAATCCAGTGACAATTAGTTCCCCCAAGCGAACCGCTAACTCACAACCACACGCCGTATGTTCGCGCAAGCTTCGCGTCGCGGCGGGGACCGTCTTTCTGTTGGTTGCGTCCGCCACCAATCCGTCATGGGCACAATTGAAACCGGGCCAATCCGACCAGTTTGCCGGGGAAACTTGCACGCTAACGCTCGGCCCCGGGGTAGCACCCGCATCAAAAGAAGCTCACTGGCGGCTGAACACAGCCAATCGCACGTTGACCCAAGGCGTCAGCGAACTGAAACCGGCTAACCAACTACACTCGTCAAACACCGGCGGTGACGCCGAACGGTCCTTTGTGATCAAGACTCCGGAAGTCAAACCAGATGTGACACTCGAGGTGGACCTGTTTCTGCACTTCGGGGATCCGCTTGCCGAAACGCGACATCCTTTGCGATTGCATTCGCCCGATTGCTTCGTGAACATCCGGCAAACGCTCAGCGATGCTGGAATTGCATTGTACGATCCCGCCGGCATCACCGAGGATGCATTGGAAAAAACGGGTCTGACACCCAACGTGGTCACGTCGTTAAAACGAGTCGACACCGAAGCAATCATCGTGATCGGCGAATCCATCGCGTGGGACAAACGGATTGTCAAAGCGGTCGAGCAATGGGTCAGCGACGGAAAGTGGGTGATCGTGCTTCGCCCCGCTGATGAATCAACGTGGCCGATGCAGACGTCGGCTGCCGATGGCGTGAAGCTCGCTTTCACAACCATTACAAACAGTCGCTGGTACCCCAAACAACTTGACTTCGATTTCTGGTCGTCGCACAACGAACACGCTCGCGGTTGGGAATTGCAAGTTTCAAACAACCAACTGCGGATGACTCCGGTAATCGGACCTCAGGTTTGGCAACTTGCCGAGTATCAATCAAGAGAGAACCACGGCGGTTGTCTGTTTGTCGGTGTGCCGTTGATTTCGCGGTGGAACGAATCTCCCGTGCCGCGTGAATTTCTGACACACATCTTCCTCCAAACGCTTACCCATCCACCCCAAGACCAATGAAAGAATCGATGATGTACCGCACCTCCATACTCTGCGGCTGTGTAATCAGTCTGCTGCTCGCGTTTAGCCATCCTGTGACTGCCGCTGATACCAAGCAGCCGATTCCGACCGCGATACTGCCCTTTGAAAGCCGTGGCGATGTGCAGGAGGAAGCCGCTCAGGTTGCCGATTTATTGTTCGCCAACCTGATCGCTTCCGAGCATGTGATGCTGGTCGAACGCGAAACGATCGACAACCTATTTGAAGAACTGAAACTCAGCAAAGCCGGTATCGTCAAAGCGGACGAGGCGATGCAAGTTGGAAAACTGACGGGTGCAAAACTGCTGATCAGCGGATCGGTTTTGCAAGTCAACGACGATTTATATTTGGTCGCCAAGGTGATCGGCACCGAAACCAGTCGCTTGGCAGGCGCGTCGGTAAAAGGTTCCTCCAACACAGATTTGGGCGAATTGGTCGAGCAATTGGCTGCGGAAGTGGACAAAGTGGTCGCGAAGAAAGCCAAGCTGTTGCTGCCGAAACCGGTTCCGGTCGACGATTGGCTTGCGAGCACTCGGAAATCGCTTCGCAGCAAGAACAAGAAGCTGCCAAGCATTACGGTCGCCGTTACCGAGCAACACGTGGGCCAGCAAACCTTTGACCCTGCGGCCCAAACCGAGATCGAGCGACTACTCACCGAGCTAGGGTTTGACGTGATCGCGTCGGATAACGCAAACTCGGCTCGCGCGGACGTCCTGATCAAAGGAGAAGGACTTTCCCAATTCGCCATGAGCCGCGCCGATCTGGTATCGGTGCAATGCCGCGTGGAGGTTCAAGTGATCAAACAATCCGACGGCACGGTGTTAACCTCCGACGCAGAGACCACCCTATCGATTGATCTGGCCGAGCAGATCGCCGCGAAATCGGGCTTACAAGAAGCCGCCCGAAAACTAGTCCAGCGATTGATCCCAAAGCTGGCGAAATGAAGCACAGCGAGAGTTTGGATTTGTGAACATGTGCCATGCAAAATAATGACGGTGTTGTCGCGGCTTCGCCCGGCGGAAAGTCGGGTCCAGAGAAGACAACCAATGCACTCCTACCCACCTAGCTTCGTGATGGTGGCCTGGTGTCAACGATCTGAACGGGGTTTGCGTCGAGATCAATCGATCCAATCGACGACTTCGGGATAATACGTCGCCGTTTTGACGTGGAATTCGTATCAACCTTAATGTCATCGTCGATTTCGATCATGAGGTAGTCGTCGCCAATCGCCTCCAGCGTTCCAAATGTCGTTCGAAAAGCAGAGATAACGTAAAGACGGTCTACGGCTTCCTCCGCTAGGTTGTGACGAACCATATAGGCGTCCAACTCACGTTGAATCGCTGGATTGCTCGCTGCCGCATCCTTGGCGACAGCCCCTCGTCCCGTAATCTTCGATGTAGCGAGCGCCGTTTTGTAGTCTTCGTCCGTGTAGACAAAAATCAAAACACTTGCGGTGCCGTCCACGGATTTGACGCCGACATGCATTCCCGTCGCGAGGTACGCGAACATCGTTTTCGGTGAAGCAGGATGGACCTCGGCGTTCGAGACATCTTGTGCCGAAGAGACAATTGCGAATGCAAACTGCGTAAGAGCGACAAAAACGAACGCGAAAATCACAGCACCAACATGAATCGATCTCATCGAAACTACTCCGAGCTAAATGGGGTGGCGAACGGTGTGACTACGAGGCAACTGCATCTGCCGCAACAGTCGCGGCCCGTCGCTGAGTAAGAAGCTGCGGCTTGAGTATAGCAGTGTCAAAACGTCTTTTCGTACTCAACGTCACATTTACCGCACCATGATGCATCGTTGACGCGAACACCAGAATTGGAACCACTATCAAAGATGGCACTGCGGGTCTTCTTACCAAAGCCTGATAAAAACACTTTGGTTTTCCGATGAATCGAACAAATCGCACATCCACAAAACTTGCAGATCGCGCGAGCTTCTTCATCGCAGAAGATACACTTCATGATTTAACCTTGGCACACGGACGTATTCGGCCACTTCACAATAAGGTACTGTTCGGAAATAACTTCGTCATTCGAGTTTTGTGACACATCACGCGGGAAAAGTGTTTTCTCTGTAGTGGACGAGGCAACGAGTCCCGTCGTGTCAGTCAGTCGCTCGGACTCGTAGCCTCGTCCACTACCTCCGAATCTGGCCGACCTACGCCCATTCAAGTAAACATCGCAAAAGTGCAAGTGCCAATCGCACTGCATCTACGACCGAATGCCGCGTGACACGGCATCGTTCAGCTGTGATTGATTATAGCGAACGACCAATCACCCAGTTAGAATCGCCGACTACACGCGTCGCTTCACACGGAACGCATCCGATCGAATACCCGGTAACGCCTAAGCTAGGTGCGAGTAAGCCACGTACGAGCATTCGAATCAGATTCACTCGAATGCAGGGATTTGATTCAACGTGTAATAGGCATGGGTATGCAGCAGTGGATCACCGTTTTCACCTCGTACCCCGATCGCGTTCAGCTCGTGAACGAATTTTTCACGGCATCCATCGACGACCAAGTGAACTCGCAAACCATCCTCGGATACCCTCGCTTCGCGAATCACCAATGACTTTGTTTGAATCTCATCACTGCCGTACGAGGATTGATACAGGTAGGTGTAACCCGACATCGTGTACGACGCGGGATCAGCGGCGGTTTTGACGTCGACCGGTTTTGTAAACGTCAACTCGAACCCGTCGTGCTTGGCTCGCATCTCTTTGATTTCTAGCGGCGTTTCGCCAGTCCACACCAACCGCTGCAACCCGTACGACGCCGCTCCTAGACTGCTCCAACCTCGGTTGGTCAGCCCGACAAACATGCTGCCGTCATGTCCTTGGGCCATCCGCAACACCGCCGACGCAAACCCGCTGCGAAACGGGAAACAGGCACCTTGGTATTGACCGTTGACCTGCTCCAAAAACACGCGATGAATCGATGCTTGCGTGAACTCGCCAACAAACAATTGGCCTGCGAATGGACCAAACTTGCCACCGCTTTCGTCCAACATGATGTCGGTCGCTGATTGCCCCATCTTTTTGTAAGGAAACCAAACGACCGGCGGAACGAGTTGCGGAAACGCCTTCATTGCGTCCGGGAACGGCAACCCGTCGGGAACCGACGTGACATCCATGATCGGTGATTCAGGATGGTCGATTGACGCCAACGATTCCGCATGATGGAAAAACGCACCCGACCGCATGTGATGCAGCGTGTTGGTGCCGACCCAGTTGCCTTGTTGGTCAGTGTAGAACATCTGGCCGTCCGCGTTCGCTCCCAATCCCGAGGGTGATCGCATGCCGGCACAGACCGGAATCAGATCTCCATCGGCAGTAACCTTCATTCCCCAACCGCGCCACAGGCCTTGTCGGTAGCCGAGCGTTTTGTTTTGAACGGTTCGCGTCAGCTGATCTCCCTTCAACCCCAATCCGATGTTCAACGTGATCCATAGATTGCCATCGTGATCCAGCTTGGGTCCGTAGGCATATTCGTGGTAATGCCCCGTCACGCCCCAGCCTTTGGCGACGGTCAGATACTCGTCAGCAACGTGATCCCCATCGCGATCACGTATCCGAGTCAGTTCGGATCGCTGAGTCACATAAAATGAATCGTTGTGCCACAGCAACCCAAGCGGCTCATGCAGCGCCGAGGCAAACTTTTCATATTTCACATTGCTGGGCGGGTCGTCATAGACGCCGTCCATCGTCCAGATTTCACCCTTGCGGATCGCGACGGCAATCCGCGAATCGTCCATGACCGCCAAACCACTGACCTCCAGCACCAAACCGTCGGGTGCAGGTTGCCAATTCGCCGAACGCGAATCACTCGCTTCGGCAACCTCGATCGAAACGATGCGGTAGTAATCACTTTCGTCGGCCGCCTGCGCCGCTTTGGGCGTCATCAACGACGCCCCCAACACCAACATACATGTCATCCAAAGCACGCGAACTACCATGAATAGTTAACCTCGATTTTGAAGGGAAATTCGCGTACGGGAACACGCCACTCGGTCACATCATCACCCTCGTAAACATGAGCGTGGCGTGCAAGCGATGGCGGAATCGCAATCGTTAAGCCAGCTTCGTTCTTCATCGTGTGATCATCGATTCGCATGAGCCGATCACCTTGATGAACACGCAACCAAAGCGGAACGGCACTCGCGTTCGCTTCCGCATCGATAGGCGCCAGAGTGATCGTCCGTCGCAGCCCTGGTTTGTGATGCGTTTCCGATGGCTCGTCCGCAGCCAAAGGCTCGATGTGGTCGGTGAACTCCAGTCCGGCATAGCGGTAAAGCATTACGGGCGATCCATCCGCATCGATTCGGTAGCCACCAAACCGCACGTCCGGCGGCGATGGCCAAGGATCGTCTGCTTGGTTCAATTTGGCAAAGGAAAATCCTTCCGGAAACTCGACAACCTCTTGCCCGAGTGGATCCGCCGGCGGTGCAAAGCGAACAAACCAAGTCCCTTGAGCGTCCAAGAACCGACCACGCCAAGTTGTTGCTAAACGAACTTGTTCGGCGTCAAAGGCAAAGTGGACCTGCTCCGGAAAGCCGACTGCGATCGCGTGCGTCCCGGCTCCTGGCATGAACGTTCGCAAAATCATGGGACGATTCGTCGGCGAAAGCTCGTAATTCTCTGCTCGTGACTTTTCAATTTTGCTTGGCAGCGGATGATTGGGCAATTCGATTAAATAGGTCCACATCGCCGCAACTTGGCGTTTCGGATCGCCATCAAGCAGGTCAGGTCTTGGGCTTTTGCCATCCACAAAAAACGTGGGCATTCGTGTGCGGGCTTTCACTTTGCCGGGGTCCAGCAAGAACTGTTCAAACCATGCCGGATGAATGCGAGAATTAATCTTGTTCAGATCAACGCCGACGACGCCCGGCAACGCGTCGCCATTAAACGTGTGACACTGGACACAACCAATATCCATCAACTCTCGCCCGGCGTCGGCCAAGTCTTTGGTTTTGCCGAACACACGCGTCGTGTCGGCGGCATTGGCATTGTCGACTTTCGCGAACAATTTTGGCAACGCTCGAGTGACATCGAGCGAAAATCGCGGCATCTGAATTTGCATATAGGGACGGACCGGCGACGCCTTGCCAGAAACAACGTTGGCAAGGTGCGCGGATGTCAATTTTGCGCCGACGCCTGTCAGCGGCGGCGGCAACCGGCCTTCGTCACCCAAATCAATGTGCCCCGCGGTTTCGAAATAGGCTTTCCGATAGCGGCCAATCCCGCCGCGTTCATCGCGTTGATGGCACCCGTAACAATTCGATGCCAACAAAATACCGTCGAGTTGCTGCGTTGCTGAGACCGCCTGGCCCGACTTGATACTCGCGATCGCTTGGGCGATGGTATCTCGCTGCACCGAGTCGAGCGGGTACTGAACCGGACGCTGCGGTGAATCCCCCAAACAACCATTTGCGGATTCCACATTGACCGCCAATAACGGCATCACACTTGGCAAATCCGTTTTGATGGACGAGTCATGACAAGCGGCGCAGTTCAATTCGATGAACCACTCGCGTCCTTGCTGAACCAGTGTCGTATCGTTCACGGATTCGCCGTTCGATTCATCGACGGACGATTGCTTGCCGATGGAACGCTTCTTATTAGAGTACGCAGTTAGCAAATACTCGGCTAAATCCGCTGCCTCGTTGGTTGATAATTTAAAATCAGGCATCCGCAGCGCAGGCCGCGTGTGCGCCGGATCGTGTAAGAAATGAGCTAACGATTTGCGAGTGTATTTGGCCGTCAGATCGCCGAGTGGAATCGATTCGACGCGCCGTGCCGCCCCTGCCAACCCCATGTCGGCGAGTTCTTCGGGGTCAAGTTCCTCCAACAACGCATCGACCGGTGATGTGATTGCCCCGGTCACAACATAGTCGGCGTCGCTGGAATGGCAGGCCACACAGCCGCGTGTGTGAAAAATCTCGCTACCGTGATCCGCATCGCCGCGATTCCAAAACTCGAACATCACCGGATTGGCGCCGGTCGCTTTGATCTCGGGATAATCGGCACGCTGAGTGCCGGCAAGGTAAGCTGCAATCGCGGTGCTGATCTCGCGTCGCTGCTGTGGCGAACGATTCCCGAGCAAATCGGGCATCGTCGTCCCCGGTTTGACTTGGTGCGGCGAGGCAATGAAATCAGCCAGCCACGCCTGCGTATAACGAAGCCCCGCACTGTGCAGTCGTGGACCTCGCTTTGGGTCAATCGCTTCCGCGGTGTTTTTGCCTGCGGCGGCATCGCCACTCGCATGACATGCCGTGCAACTCAACTCACTGAGCAGCAAACGTCCACCGTCGACGGGATCGATATCCCCGTGCCGCGCAAATCGATCGAACCCCGCCACCATAGGCGGAGCCGATGAATCATGGAGGGACGTCGAATCAGAACGTAATTCTTCCGCCGCCGCGACTGCAGTCCATGCGACGGTGGCAACCCATAGGCCAGCAATCAAGTATCGCATCAAACCACCACGACGCCATCACGTGCCTTGACCAACAAATCGATCCACGGACCTAAGTAGTGACCGTTGTCATGAAACGTGCGGCCGCTAACCAAGTTGCCATCGACCACGCAGGCTTCGTCAACAAACGTGCCGCCACAAACCTCGAGGTCGAATTTGCACTTGGGAACGGTCGCCATGCGGCGGCCGCGAACGCAATCGGCATAGGCGGGAATCTCGACTCCGTGACATACCGATGCGATCGGCTTGTTGGTGGCAAAGAAATGTTTTGTGATCCGCACCAGATCTTTGTCGTAACGAATGTACTCCGGTGCCCGTCCGCCCGAAAACATGATTCCGGCATACTCTTCTTCGTTCACTTCACTGAACGGCACGTTGCAATCGATTGTATAGCCTTCCCATTCTTTGGTGATCGTCCATCCCGCTTTGACTTCGTGCATCACCATTTGGTAACGCCGTTTCTCGGGAGCCGTGACCACAGGTTGAAATCCCGCTTCTTGCAGACGGTAATACGGGTACATGGTGTCCAGCGTTTCGCTGGCGTCACCGATCACAATCAATACTTTTTCCATGGTCATTTATAGTCTCTGAAAGAGAAGAAAGGGGTTTCCGGGTTAGTTACAGTGATGCCAAGTAATCTCGAGCACGGTTCACATCAGTGGTGACCGCGGCGGTCGAATCCGCAATCGCGGTTCCTCGCGGGAACGAGTGCATAAAAATCTCGGTCCAGCCCGAGTAATTCTCCTCAGTAAGTGCGTGCATCAGCGGAGCAAAATCGAGTTCGCCACGGCCGGGCATTTGTTGCATTTCCAATTCACGAGCTTGCTTTTTCGTGCTGCCCATCCCGTGCTGCCACGCGTAGAACACTTCGATCCGCGGACACAACTCGCGGATCAAACCAGCCAATGCATCAGGATTTTGTGGCAAGTGATAGGGTGCCAAGGCAATTCCAAGATGCGGGCTCGGGCACAATTCAATCAACCATTTCATCGAATCAGGCGACTCGATCAGATTGTTGGCGTGATTTTCGATCGCGATCGTGACGCCGGTTTCCGCGGCAACGGCGAGATGCGGTTTCATTTTTTCAGCGAATTCGCCAACCGCTCGTTTCAGCTCGCTGCCCTTCAAGCCTTTCGGGCCCGAACCGCCCGCGACAATCGTTTTGCAGCCAAACTTTTCTGCAAAACGCATCTCGTCCTGCAAACGAAACGGCCCTAATTTGTATTGCGTCAAACACCCAAGTTGGACGTCATGCTTGGCCAGCAGTTCCGCGAACGCGTCGGCTCCCATCGCTTCGATCTGCTCACGCTGGTCCCCGTGCACTTTGGGCCAGATATCAATGGCGGTCGCACCGGTCTTGCGAACTTCCGCGACCACCTCGGCCACCGGCGCGTAACCGTATAGACATGAGCCCAGCAAATATTTGGGGCGCCATGCGGCAGAATCACTTGCCACCGCGTGTGATGCCATCAAGGCTGCCGCACTGGTCGCAGCGAGCTGGCAAAATTGACGTCGCTTCATCGAAGAATCCGAGTGGGGGGAGAAAGAAGGGGAGGTGGCGAGAAGGGCGAGTGGTGATATGCAAATGATTTTAGCAGCACGCGTGACACACGGTGTTACGCTTTTGCGTCATTCTTTTACACTATATTGCGTCTTAAAATTCATCGATTAGGCTAAGACTTCTCTCTCGAAGGAGACTCTTTCCCTTGCGACGTGTTGCCCTCATCATCGAAACCTCACGAAGCTACGGGCGTGACTTGCTCAGTGGTGTCAAACGCTATGCAGCCGAACAAGCGTCGTGGTCGATGTTTGTCGAACTACGTGATCTCGAGTCTAAACCGCCTAGTTGGCTACGAAACTGGGACGGTGACGGCATTCTGACGCGTTCGGGCAACCCGGCGATCCAGCGTGCAGTGACTCAAGTGGGAGTGCCAACGGTGGAACTTCGATCCAGTCGACTGGCAAAGCGGTTCCCGTTTGTTGGGGTCGACAATCATGCGGTCGGTGAAATGGTGGCGTCCCATTTTCTTGAACTAGGATTCGAACACTTTGGCATTTACCGGCTCGATACTGAGCAGTTTTTTATCGACCGCCGGAACAGCTTCGTCGCCCACCTAGATGCGGCAGGATTTAGGTGCGAAGAATTTCATCAATCCGGTGCAACCGAGAAACCGAGCCAGTGGGAACGCCAACAAGCTCGGTTGTGCCAGTGGATTCAACAGATTCCCAAACCTGCGGCGATTCTTGCTTGCACTGACCAACTAGGGTGTTGGCTACTCGATGCATGCCGCCGCGCCGACGTCCGGGTGCCGGAACAGATCGCGGTGGTCGGTGTCGAGAATGATGAAACACTGACCACCATCAGCACCCCCACGCTCAGCAGTGTACAATTGGACGGGCACCGAATTGGTTATCAGGCCGCTCGATTGCTGGACCGCATGATGAAGGGCGGCAAGCCACGCACGACGCCACTGTTGATCCCACCGATCGGCGTTGTCACTCGGCAATCCTCCGACATCGTTGCCACCAGCGATCCGCTGTTGGCGGCGGCGATTCGCTTTATCCGCCAACATGCTTGTGAAGGAATTCGGATTGCAAATGTTTTGGATGCGGTGCCGCTGTCACGGAGTCAACTTGAACGCGGATGTCGCGAGTTGTTGCAACGGTCGCCCAATCAAGAAATGAATCGAATTCGCATTCAAGCTGCAAAAGAGTTATTGCGAGATACCGAGCTCAGTATCCAGCGTATTGCGGCACGCACGGGATTTACGACACAGCAGTACTTTGTGCAGTTGTTTAAAAAACATTGCGGCATGACCGCCACCGCGTACCGTAAATCGGTGCGTGAGCTAGCGTTAGGGGGTGATTGATCGAACCCCGCTGCCCCCAAATCCATGGGCGAAATCGACGCGGATGCACTACGGGGCAGTGCTTCTATGCGCAGATTCATCATTTAAGACGTTTTACGGACAAGAAAGCCTTTACGATTAAGAGCTACAATGCCTTGAGCGTCACACGTTGGGCGTTTGAATCGATCGCGTCCAATTTGGTCACATCACAACAGAGATGATTCGGAAATAACTTCGTTGTTTTTCCTTGTCTCTTCTCGCCACCTTACCGCATCCCCACGCAAGAGCTCCCCCTCATGAAAATTACAGGACTAAAAATTTATCAAGTTGACCTTCCGTTGCACGAAGGCAATTACAGTTGGTCCGAAGGCAAAAGTGTTGACGTATTTGACAGCACGGTGGTCGAAGTCCAAACCGATTCCGGAATCAGCGGTTTCGGCGAAGTCTGTCCGCTAGGTCCCGTCTACCTGCCCGCGTATGCGGCTGGTGCCCGAACAGGAATCCAAGAGTTAGCGCCCCATTTGATCGGAGACGATCCTACGCAACTAATGGCGTTGAATCTGAAGATGGACCAGTTGATGAAGGGGCACCCCTACGTCAAGTCGGCAATCGACATGGCGTGCTGGGACATTCTGGGCAAGGCGGCTGAAATGCCCGTCAGCACTTTACTGGGCGGTCGCTATGGCGACGACGTTGTACTCTATCGCGCCATTTCACAACGCCCCGCAGCCGAGATGGCTGAAAACGTGGCAAACTACCGAGCGGAAGGTTATCGCCGATTTCAATTGAAAGTGGGCGGCCGACCGGACGACGATATCGAGCGGATTCGTGCCGTACGCGAAATCTTGCGACCCGGCGACAAGTTGATTGCAGACGCAAACACCGGATGGCTAATGCACGAGGCGATGCGAGTCGTCAATGCGGTCAAAGATGTTGACGTTTATATCGAACAACCTTGTGCCACGTACGAGCAATGTTTGAGTATCCGCCGTAACACGAATTTGCCGTTTGTGTTGGACGAGGTGATCGATTCGGTGGATGCGATTCTGAAAGGGGTCGCGGATCATGCAATGGACGTGGTCAATATCAAGATCAGCAAATTTGGTGGTTTGACCAAAGCACGCCAAGCACGCGATCTCTGTGTTTCGCTAGGAATCGCGATGACGCTCGAAGACAGCTGGGGTGGCGACATCATCACAGCGGCGATTTCGCATCTCGCACATAGCACTCCGACCGAGTATCTGTTTACGTCGACCGATTTCAACAGCTACGTAACTCAATCGATCGCCGACGGCGCTCCGCAACGTGTCAACGGCCGGATGGCTGCGTCGACTGAACCAGGCCTCGGAATCACGCCCCGATTTGACGTGCTCGGAGATCCTGTCTGGGAATCTCAAGCCTCCTGCAACAAGTCTTTCAGCATGTCGACCTAATTTCGGCAACAAATCGCATGTTGACAATGCGACGTCCCACACTCGCGGTCGGATCAAATCCAATACTGCGAGATCGAGGCCCACGTTAATTGACGTTGCGGCACGAGCGGTTTTAGGCCGGACTCTCTTTCGTGCGTGTCAGGCTTCGGTTGAGAACGCGGTCGCAAATGGCCTGCAGTTATCGCCGCCGGATCACGCCGGACCACTGAAGATTATGGATGAGGTCCCCAGACTTTCACTGGACCGTACGGCTGACCATAATAGATCACGAGCGAACGGATTGAGTTTCCATTGCAGTGGACCGGCATCGCCTCAATTTGCGTGAGAGGCCTTCCATGAAACGGTTTAAAAACGTCCTGCTGGTGTATCCATGCAATGATGGGGCGCTTGAGCGTGCCGCTTCGCTGGCGAAGACCAATCATGCAAAGCTGACATTGCTGCGTGTGGAACGCGAGCTGACCGGAACCCAGCTGATCACGTCGTCCGGAAGTCCTGCGTTAAAACTGCAAGATCTGGTAATCAAGGAATATCAGTCGCAACTGAAAGCGGTTATTGCGACCGTGAAGAAAGAGGGCGTTCGTGTCTCGGCCAAGGTTGTGGTCGGAACTCCGTTCTTGGAGATCATTCGCGCCGTGATCAGCGAACAGCATGATTTGGTGATGATGTCTGCCGAAGGCAAAGGCGGCTTAAAAGAACGGCTCTTCGGCAGCACGTCACTGCACCTGATGCGTAAATGTCCCTGTCCTGTGTGGGTGATGAAGCCGACCCAGCGGAAGCCGTTCATGAGGATCATGGCCGCGGTGGATCCTGACCCTGCGGAAAACAGTAGGGATGCCCTGAACGCGTTGATTCTGCAGCTTGCCGCATCGATGGCAGAAAAGGACGGCGCGGAGCTGCACATCGTTCATGCTTGGACGCTATTCGGAGAATCGATCATGCAGGGACGAGCACGAATGACGGAGTCAGAGATTGGCGGGTACATCCAAGAGGAGTCCGATCGGCATCAGGCACTTTTGGATGCCTTGGTCGAGAAACACACGGACGGTTCGGCACAGGTTCACATGGTCAAAGGAATTGCGGCGTCGGTGATCCCTGAAATGGCAAAGGCCAAAAAGGTCGACTTGCTGGTGATGGGAACAGTGTGCCGGACCGGCATTCCAGGTTTCTTTATCGGGAATACTGCGGAGAAGATACTCGATGAAGTCGACTGTTCTGTGTTGACCGTCAAACCAGCGACGTTTCAGTCGCCGGTGAAGTTCGACTAACCGATGAATGAAGGCCTCGCCGGAGTGTGCGATTGGGATCTGGAAACATCTTTTACGAGTTCGCGCTGTTGCTGGCGGCAGCCGGTGTTCTGGGCTTTGTTGCGCATTGGCTCAAACAACCGCTGATTGTCGCCTTCATCGCGGTCGGAATTCTGGTCGGACCGGCGGGCTTGAAATGGGTTTCCATCGGCAGCGAAATCGACCTGCTGGCGAAGACCGGCATTGCACTGCTGTTGTTCACGGTCGGCTTAAAGTTGGACTTGAACGTGATTCGCACGATGGGGCCCGTGTCGCTAGCCACCGGCTTGGGACAGGTGACGTTCACGTCGGTGATTGGCTACTTGCTCTGTCTTGCCATGGGGTTTTCGCATCTGGCCTCGCTCTATGTGGCCGTTGCGTTGACGTTCTCCAGCACGATCATCATCGTTAAATTGTTGTCGGACAAACGCGAGATTGATTCGCTGCATGGACGCATTGCCATCGGTTTTTTGATCGTCCAAGACCTGGTGGTGGTGTTGGTGATGATCGCGTTGACCGCGTTCGGGGCCAGCACCGGTGTGCACTGGGTGCAGGGCATCTCGTTGGTCGTTGTCAAAGGAATCGGTTTGCTGGTCGCCGTCGGTCTGCTGATGCGTTACGTGCTACCAAAGCTGTATCATCACGCAGCTCGTTCGGCCGAATTACTCACGACGTTGGCGATCGGCTGGGCGGTCGCGCTGGCGGCGATCGGTGATTGGCTGGGATTCAGCAAAGAAGTCGGTGCGTTCTTAGCAGGGGTGTCGCTTGCTGGGTTGCCGCACCGGGAAGCTCTCGGGTCGCGTCTGATCGGCCTACGCGACTTCTTGCTGCTGTTCTTCTTTGTCGATCTAGGAGCCCATCTCAAACTCAGTTTGCTTGGCTCGCAACTGATGCCGTCGCTGGCTCTATCGTTGTTCGTGCTGGTCGGCAATCCGCTGATCGTGATCATCATCATGGGACGGATGGGGTACCGAAAACGAACAGGCTTCCTGGCCGGATTGACGGTCGCCCAGATCAGCGAGTTTTCATTGATGCTTGGTGCACTGGGGAAAGAGCTCGGACATATTTCCGGCGAAGTCTTGGGGCTAATCACACTGGTGGGCTTGATCACGATCACCCTATCTACCTACCTGATTCTCTACTCGCACCCGCTGTATGACTGGCTTGCCCCCTTTCTGTCCTGGTCCGAAAAGAAGAATCCGTTTCGCGAAGTTGAACTGGAAACCACCGCCGAACCCTCGCGAGGTTTTGACACGATCGTGTTTGGTCTGGGGCGTTTTGGGAATCATCTTTCACGCGAACTGACCGAGCGAGGGCAACGTGTGTTGGCAGTCGACTTTGATCCTGATGTGGTGCATCGACTCCGCGAGTCGGGACACTCGGTCGTCTACGGCGATGCAGAAGACCCCGAGTTTGCATCGACACTGCCGCTATCGCACGCGCGCTGGGTGGTCAGTTCGGTGCCACAGGTTTCGGTGAATCTTGCCTTGCTGCACTCACTGTCATGTTACGGCTATACCGGATCAGTCGCCGCGACCGCGCACCACGAACGTGACGCCGCAACCTTAAGAAACGCAGGAGTCCACTTGATCCTGTTGCCATTCGCGGACGCCGCCAAAGAAGCCATCGATCAACTCAGCGAACCTGAACGGACAGAACCACATGGCCAATCATAGGACAGAATTTCAAGCAGGTCGTAAGACAGCTGGAAGAATGATGCCGTGACAGACCGGCTCACTTCTTACCACCGCCCTTGCCACCACCTTTCCCGCTGTTGCCTTTACTGCCCCCGCCTTTTCCGCTGTTACCACCGCCAACCGACTTGCCGCTGCCTTTGCCTGGTCCGCCGAACGAATCCTGGCCGCGAGATGCCTGGGGATGTTCGATGGAAGACTGAGAACGTCCTCGATCAAACGCTTGCGTCGAGTCAGACCGTGCTTGCGATTTCTTGCCTTGATTCTCAACTGTCATGCCACGTGTCGAATGCTTGGGATTGCCGTGATTTGGTTGAGGAGGTGTGAAAACCGCATTGGATCCGCGCTGCGCATCAAAATTGTTCTTCGGTTTCGCAGTACTGAGATTGTCAACGTGCTTCGACGATTTGCCCTTCGCCTGGCGGTCGACACGGGGCGGTGATTGTCCATTAAAATCACGAAGCACAACGTCGTCCAGCGACCCCCTGACCGCATTGTCTCCCGATTGACGCCCCGGATTGCCGTTTTCAGCAAACTTGGCGATGTCGGCATCGATCTTCACCGATTTGGGACCGCCGCGATCTGCTTTGCCGTAAAAATTCTTGTAGCGCCCCATGCTGCCACGAAAGTCGAATCCACGTTGACCGTAGTTCCAGTCGTAATAAGAAAGCCAGGGCACCGCATAACGTGATCCAAACCCACCGGATCCATAGCCCAGGTCAAACCAGGGTTGGTATCCCAGCGAAGCATACGATGGTCCGTAGTAATTACCGTAGAAGAATCCGGGATGTCCTCGCCGAACAAACAGATTCAGCAGTAAGGCGGCGGAATTCGCTAGCGGAAAACTAGGTCGGTAGACAAAGCCTGGATTCAGGTACACCGGTCGATAGAAATCGACGGGCGAGTACAGCATCCCGCGATCAGGCAGCAGTAAATCCCAATACCCGGTGTTGTAGACGTAACCGTGCGGTGTCGTGATATAGCAATCCGGTTGCCAGACCCAGCCTTCGTAGTGACGGGTCCAGTACCCGCTGCGCCATCGGTAACCACCATCGCCATACTCCCATGACCCGGGCAGCCAAAAGAGATCATCATCGGGCGGAGGAACACTCGGTCCGTTATCGATCGTTTGGGGAGGCGGAGGCAGATAGACTTGGTCGTCAACGCCAGCACGCGTGCTGGACCAAAAACCACTGGTCCATTGATAGCCCTCGCCGCGAGTACTCCAATAGCCGGACACCCACGTTCGCCCCGGAGGCACCTTGCGGTAGACGCCACTCACCCAGACATACTTTGCGGCTTGGTCATCCCAAGACCAATAGCCGGGGATCCACGACAGGTTGTCACCATGGGGACGATTTTCTGGTGGTTGCTCGCGAACATTCGCTGGCGGTTTTTCCGGGTAGACGCGAGGATGAAGGATCGCACCGGAATCGGCCTGCGATGCAAATGCCTCGTGCACGGGTCCTTGGAGCAACGCCCGATACCCGAGTTCGTTCGATTCCAGCTCATTCGTAGCGTCACGGTCGATCACGTCGATGGCCGCGGCTGTTGCCGAAGTGTCAGCGGTAGCCTGCGGTGGCGGCGGCGGCTGGCCCAAACCGATTTCGTTTTGGGCCAGCGCCGGATCGGCGATCCCAGTCCAGCATAGCCCGATTGTGGCAAAGACCAGTGTGCGAAGGGCGGTGATGATAGATAGTGGGTGTTGAGACATGTTTGATCCAAGGTGTAAATCGAGTCCCCGATGCAGCGAGTCACGCAGAACCCGCCCCTTTGATTCTAGTTGTCGCGTGGGACTTTTCGTCACAAATTCGTGCTGAAAACGTTGCGAGCGGGGTTCAAGACACGCTGAGTTCATTGTGCAGCCCAATGCTGGGAATTCCAAGCTGCCGACCGACCAAGCAAACAAGCGTGCATTACGCATGCCAATTCGGTACATACGCTCCAGTCGACATGCCGTAGGTGCGCAACCAGGGTGCGGCTCCCCTCAATTGTAGCATCGGCGATGAAAACCGACGGGCCCGCACGATTCTCAATCTCGGTAGTGCGTCGGCGAAACTGTTCCTCGTGGCGATGATGCTGTGGGGTGTGTTGTGGTTTTTGCCAATCGTTTACGCGATCGGTTATCTGGAGAATTCGCCGCACCGTGGTCGCTGCTGGCAGCCCCTTGGGCCTCGGCACTCGCATGGATTCTACCACTGACAAGCATCACAACCGCATTGCCGGTTTGCTGATCGGTATCATCGCGGCCCTGCTGTTCATCCTGAGCATCTTGAACGCTTGATGCTAGGCATGACTCGCATCGGATCCTTCCGCAGGGCGGACTGCGAAACGATCGACCGTCTCATTCACAGCAGCTATCAACCCCGTTGTGATATAATCGACCTCGGTCGAAACGGAAATCGTTGAGGGAATGTAGTCTCATTGCCCGCGGATAACGCCAAACGAGAAACGGAGTCCGACGATGAAAATCACATTCCTAGGCGCTAATCGAAACGTGACCGGTTCACGTTATTGTTTGGAAGCATGCGGCAAGAGGATCATGATTGATTGCGGCATGGTCCAAGAACGCGATTTTCTATCTCGCAATTGGGACGCCTGTCCAATCCCTGCGGGCAGTATCGATGCCTTGGTTCTCACGCATGCTCATATCGACCACATCGGACTCGTTCCCAAGTTCGTAGCGGATGGTTTCCGAGGCCGAATTTTTGCAACAAGGCCGACCGTCGCGTTAGCCGATGTGATGCTTAAGGACTCGGCCAAGATTCAAGCCGAAGACGCGAAATACAAGCGACGACGTCATCGCAAGGAGGGACGCACCGGGCCGCACGAGGTAGTGCCTCTCTATACAGACAAGGACGTTGAGAAAGCGATGGAGCTGTTTCGCGGAGTCGACTATCGCGTTGCCACCGAAATCGTGCCCGGCGTCACCGTGACTTGGCACGATGCAGGACACATCCTTGGATCGGCGTCACTAGAAATTCGCGTCCAAGAGCCTGACCGCGAGCGAACGATCCTCTTTTCGGGAGATCTAGGACAACACGACAAACCGCTGATTCATGATCCCACCTATTTTCGGCATGCCGACTATGTCGTGATGGAATCGACTTATGGCGACCGCGACCATGAAGCTGGCGGGAATGTCGAAGAACAGCTTGAAACGATTGTCAACGACACCATCAAGCGTGGCGGTAATTTGATTATCCCCGTGTTCGCCGTCGAACGTGCTCAAGAGATGATGTACTTTCTGAGTCGTTTGGTCCACAAAAATCGCATCCCCGACGTGCCCGTCTTTCTTGACAGTCCGATGGCGTACGACGTCACGAATATCTTCCGCCGATTTACCAGTTGGCTGGATGATGAAACTGTCCGAGCAGTCGAAGCTGACGAACCGCCGCTTCACTTTCCCGGTTTGATCATGACGCGAACGGTCGACGAATCAAAATCGATCAACCACCACAAGAAGCCCTGCATCATCATGGCGCCGGCGGGAATGTGCAACGCGGGCCGAATCAAACATCACCTACGAAGCAACATTCGTCGCCCCGAATCCACCATCCTGTTCGTCGGCTTTCAGGCCGAAGGAACCTTGGGCCGCCGGCTTTTGTCGGGCGAAAAAGAAGTCCGCATTCACGGTCGCCAGTACAGCGTGGACGCCAAGATCCAGCAGGTCTTCGGGTTGTCGGGGCACGCCGATCGCACCGGATTGCTGCAGTGGCTGAATCACTTTGAGCAACCACCGCGAAAGGTATTCTTGACTCACGGCGAGGAAAGCTCGGCAC
>CAXBHV010000007.1:0-21659 GCA_963974855.1 uncultured Rhodopirellula sp.
GCCTCAATGTTTCTGGGGCTGAACGGCCACTTTCATCTGGTCTGGATCCCCCGCATGCAGTCGCTCGAACCACTGAGGAGCGTCGTTTAACGAAATTTTAGCGGTAATCAGTGGCTCGACTTTAATGATCCCGCGATTCATCAGATCGATGCATTGCGGGTATTCACCATTGCATCCGCACGTGCCTCGCAGCGTAATCTCACGCGTCACGACCGATTGCAGAGGCAATTCAATTTTAGGAGACACGTTTCCGACCAACGTCACGCTGCCACCTTTGCGGACCGATTCAATTGCCGTGTTGATAGTTGGCGTAGCGCCGACGACTTCCAGTGCCACATCGGCTCCGCGGCCTGCCGTCAATTTGCGAACCTCCGCAGGCACGTCAACTTGATCGCCTCGCAGGACGACGTCGGCGCCGAGCTCTTTGGCGACGGACAAACGTTTGTCGTTCAAATCGACCGCGATCACTTGCGTCGCACCGGCCGCACGAACCGCTTGAATTGTCAACAAACCGATCATCCCCGCGCCCACCACGACGGCGGTATCGCCCAGCGTGATTTGGGTGACATTGGCAGCATGCACGGCCACCGAAACCGCCTCGACCAGTGCCGCATGCTCAAACGGTAACGTATCGGGCAACGTGTAAACGATCCGGCGCGGCACGCTGATCTGTTCGGCAAACGCACCATGACGCCGGTATTCGCCACAGGAAACGCCCAACACCATGCGATTATCACAGAGGTTTCCATCGCCTTGTCGGCAAAAATGACACTCGCCGCACGAGACCATCGAATCGAATGTGACTCGCGTTCCCTCAGGCAAATCGGTTACATTTTCACCCGTGGCGATCACAATCCCGGCCGCCTCGTGCCCCATCACCAACGGCGGAATGCGACGCCCGGTGCTGCCGTCATAACCATGAATATCGCTGCCGCAGATGCCGCATGCTTCGACCTGAACCAAAACATCGTCGGCGCCCACTTCCGGAGCATCGACGTCGGTGACTTGCATCTCTTTATATTCAGTTAGCAATAACGCTTTCATGGTTGTCTCAATCGCGTAATGATGGTGCCCTTCGAAGGATCGTTCCCGCGCCGCGGGAGCGTCCCTAACAAAGATTATGGGGGCGGACGGTCGCAGTTTATCACAAGGAAGCCAAAATTGAATGACGACGACGAAACACTGACCGCCTACCACGAAGCAGGCCATGTGGTCGTCGGTTACTTGCTAGGAGCCCAGATCGAAGAAGTTCGGCTTGATAGCATGATTGACGACGATTTGCCCCGGCGTTTTGGCGATTGTCTAGTCAATTGGGGAAAAGTAGACGCAGGCTGCGACTGGCAACGCCAATGTGAATTGATGACGATTTTGGCCGGTCCGGTCGCTGAGATGATCTATCGAGGCGAGCGGCTGCATCCGGCCCATTTCGGGCCTTGGCAAGGCGATTGGCAGCAAGCGTGCGAACGATCCGTCGGCGTGTTCACCAGCGACGCTCAGCAAGTCCGATTTCTCGAACAGTTAATCGCTCGGCTGTATCGCCGGATGGAGGACGAGCAGTGGTGGGCGGCGATCGCAGCGGTCGCTGACGAATTGCTGGCCCACGAAGCACTCGAGCACGACGACGTCGCTACCACCGTCGCATTCTGGCTAGGCTAATGTGGGATAGGCTTCCAGCCTGTCATGGCCTGGGGTCGCCCGTTTTGACGTCTTGTAGCCACGCTCGCCAGAGCGTGGATCGTTGCCGCGCAGATGCGAGTCACCACCTTCTGGCGAAGGTAGCTACCACAAAATCCGCAACCCCATCCCCGAAACTCTTGGCGAGTTTCGCTACGTTTTGACACGACACTTTGATGTGACGCTTCGCTACTTGATGAACAGCATCTCTTGGTACTTCGGCAGCGGCCAAATATCGTCTGCGACGATCCCTTCAAGCTCGTCCGCCACCTCACGCACCGCATTCATCGCTGGCAGCACGACCTCGCCGCAATGTTTGGCATGTTCAATCAAGCCACCGCCGACCGCATCGTCCATCTTCTTCTGTAGCAGCGTGACATTGTCTTGCAGTTGTTTCACCAACGATGTCATCTCATCGAGCGTGTCAGTGTCAAAATCATAGCCCAACAGTTTCAGGTTGGTGCAGGTCGCGGCCAGTTCATTTTGGTAGCGAATTGCCGCGGGGAAGATCATTGTTTTGGCCATGTTGTAGGTCAACTTGGCTTCGACATTGATCGACATGCAATACTGCTCGAGATAAGTCTCAAGTCGACTTTCCAGTTCACGCCCTGACAACACGCCATACTTCTGAAACAACTCAGCCACCTCAGGTGATTGCAGATACGGTAGCGCATCCGGAGTTGACTTCATATTCAGAAGACCCAGCTTAGCTGCTTCGACATGCCATGCATCGGAGTACCCGTCGCCATTAAAGACGATTGAAGAACACTCGTTCATGATCTCCGTCAACAGCACTTGAATCGCACTGTGTAGCGATTCGGGTGTCCCGTCGGTTGCCGCTTCCAATTGGGTTGCGCAGTAGTCGACCGACTCAGCCACGATTGTGTTCATCGCCACCAACGGACCGGCGATCGATTGATTCGATCCCACCGCTCGGAATTCAAACCGATTGCCTGTGAATGCAAAAGGACTCGTGCGGTTGCGATCGCCTGCGTCTTTGGGAAGCGGCGGCAGCACGTCCACCCCTACCGTCAAAGTCCCTTTTGCGATCGACGAATTTGCACCGCCCGCTTTGATTTGCTCAAACACGTCGGTCAATTGGTCCCCCAGGAACACCGACATGATCGCTGGCGGAGCCTCGTTGGCACCAAGTCGATGATCGTTGCTGGCAGTCGCCACGACCGCTCGCAACAGCCCCTGGTACTTATGAACCGCACGGATCACGGCAGCGCAGAACACCAAAAACTGAGCGTTTTCGTGAGGCGTATCACCGGGGTCCAACAGATTGCCCTGAGAACGACTGCCCAAGGACCAATTCACATGCTTACCCGAGCCGTTGACCCCTGCAAACGGTTTTTCATGCATCAAGCACGTCATTCCATGTTTTTCGGCAAGTCGTTTCAGTGTCGTCATCAGCAGTTGCTGGTGGTCCGTTGCAAGGTTTGCCGATTCAAACATCGGAGCAATTTCGTATTGACCGGGCGCGACTTCGTTATGCCGTGTCTTGACAGGAATCCCTAGTTTGAAGAGCTCTCGTTCGCTCTCGAGCATAAACGCCAAGACGCGTTCGGGGATCGCACCAAAGTAGTGATCGTCAAACTCTTGACCCTTTGGCGGTTTCGCTCCAAACAACGTGCGTCCCGCGTTGACCAAGTCGGGGCGAGCGAAAAAGAAGTGTCGATCGATCAAGAAATACTCTTGCTCGGGTCCCGCCGTCGAGGCGACGAAGGCACCATCTTCGTGGCCGAACAATTTCAAGATCCGCTGAGCCTGTTTGTTCAGCGCCTGCATCGATCGCAGTACAGGCGTTTTCTTGTCCAGCGCTTCCCCGGTCCACGAAACAAACGCGGTTGGAATGCACAGCGTCGTTCCATTCGGATTTTCTAGAATGTACGCCGGGCTGGTCACGTCCCAGATCGTATAACCGCGAGCTTCGAAGGTTTGCCGAATCCCACCGGTTGGAAAACTCGAGCCATCCGGTTCGCCTTGAATCAATTGGCTGCCACTGAACTCGGCGATCGAGCCCCCTTCGCCATCGGGCGACAGGAAGCTGTCGTGTTTTTCGGCCGTGGCGCCTGTCAACGGATAAAAGACGTGAGCATAATGAGTCGCCCCCTTGCTGAGCGCCCAATCTTTCATCGCCGAGGCAACCGCGTCGGCCACGGTCGGATCCAGCTTTTCACCCGATTCGATTGTCTTGACCAATGACTTGTATACCGGCTTGGGAAGCCGCTCTTGCATCACCTTTTTGCTAAACACATTGGCGCAGAACAGATCCTGCATCGGAGTTTCTGAAAAATCCATCGCCGGCGTATTGGGCTTGTAGCCCGTCACGGCCGCGATCGCCGAAAGCCGCGGACTCATACCGGGCGGGGTCGCCGCAGCTCCGTTGCTGGCTGGCCCACGGGAATTGCTTTTTGTCTCGGCAGTCAGCGTTGTGCTCATCTTTCAATCCGGCGTTGTTGGGAGAAAAGGTAACTTGCGTGGCCGTGAATAAGACGCGCTGCACCAATAAAGGAACAACACCACCATCCACGCTCGCCCCCCCGCTTATCGCAAACCCTGTACCTATCTCGAATTTAGTCCGTTATCCAACGCGAGAATCGCCTGTGTGCCTGGGCGCCGACGTCTCCGCCACCTGCGTTTTACGCGGTTTGGTCGTATTTGGACCCGCCCCCCGCAATTCTTTACGAACACGAAATCCCTCGCCGACCACCACCACGCATCATCTCATGTGCCACAAATCGGGGCATTCGCTGCCTATTCGGCGGGCACTCCGACATGCACGAGGGAATGGCTTTGCGGCCATTTTGGCCGCAATTGCATGGCGAAACTCATTTGTGCTTCGGCGGCATGGTTTGTGCGTTGCAAAGCGTGCGGAATTCTAAAGCAACATTCTCTCTCTCCCCCTTGTCACTACAGCTCTACCAATTTCATGCACCGATTTAATCCGACGAAACAATCTCAGAGTCCGATGGACACACATCAAAAGGCGCTCGATGTGAATCTGGATCCGCGGCGTTACGGCACGTTCGCCGAAATCGGAGCGGGTCAGGAAGTTGTCCGCTGGTTCTTTCGCGTCGGCGGCGGGGCTGGCACGATCGCCAAAAGCATGTCCGCCTATGACATGAAAGTCAGCGATGCAATTTACGGACGCGCATCACGCTACGTCTGCCGCGACCGCTTGCAAGCGATGCTCGACTATGAACACCGCCTAAATCTGGATCGTTTGCGAGAGGTCCGCGGCGATACCACGGCCTTCTTTGCCTTTGCCGACACCGTCTCGGCGAGAAACTTTCAAGGCACCAACGAGTGCCACGGTTGGATGGGAATCAAATTCCAAGCTCATCCCCGCGACGACGATAGTCAAATCATTATCCACGTGCGAATGCTTGATGAGGAAGCTGCGTTACAGCAAGAAGCACTTGGGATCGTCGGGGTGAACCTCGTGCACGGTGCCTTTGCACTGCACCATGAGCCTGAACTGCTTGTCGATTCACTGCTTGACGGACTGTCGACATCGCGAATCGAGATTGACATGATCGAGTTCTCGGGGATCGCGTTCCGGCACGTCGACAACCGATTGATGAGTTTAAAACTTGTCGAACTCGGCTTGAGTGGCGCAGCGATGTTTGCCAGCAACGGTGAAGTGTTGCAGCCATCGGAGTTCTTTTACCGCAAACCCATCTTGGTCGAACGAGGCAGTTTTCGTCCGGTTTGCAACGTTAATTTAGACATGCTGCGTGGGGCGCATGAAAAATTTTCTCAGCTGCCGAGTGTCATGGGAAAAGAAGTGGTTCAAGTGATGGAGATCACGATGAACAACCTGAAGGCCGAAGGCGAAATTGATTTGCGTGACTTCCTCGCTCGCGCCGATGTGATGGCCGCCTGTGGCATGCCCGTGCTGATATCCGACTACTTTCGCTACTTCCGTCTAGCCGCTTATCTGTCGCGATATACCAAGGAGAGTATCGCGATCACGATGGGGGCCGGCAGCTTACTCGAACTGTTTGATGAGCAGTATTACACCAGCCTTGAAGGTGGGATTCTTGAATCGTTTGGACGTCTGTTCAAGAACGACTTGAAGATTTACTGCTACCCGCTAATGGATCCAGCGACGGGCGAGATCGTGACATGTGAAAACCTCGAGGTCAAACCCGAACTTAGCAAACTGTATCACTACCTGCTTGACCGAGGCGAGATCAACGCGGTGGAAAGTTACGATGCCGATTGTCTGAAAATCTTCTCACGCGAGGTGCTTGGCATGATCAAAAACGGTGACCCCAATTGGGAAACAATGGTGCCTGAGCCGGTCGCAGCAGTGATCAAAAGCAAGAGTTACTTTGACTACCAACCGGTCTAACGAGTCGGCTGGGATAGCGTTGGGGGGTGTGTTTTCCCCGAGTGTTTTCGGCATTCGTATTGGGCCCCGCAGCCCAATAAATAGGAATGGATGTGGTGGATCGCCACAACGCAATCAGGACTTTCGCGGATATTCGGCCAATAATCGCGTCCAGTGTGTGTCATTCCGGCATTGGCAAGTCGCGCTCGCAATTGTCGCAGGCACTTTATAGATTCTGCTGTCTCATCCTTATCGAATCCAAATGCCAATGTTAACTGAAATGCCCGATACGTTGATTTCCGACACGGTGCGTCGCTACCGGCACACTCATTATCGTCATACCAAAATTATTGCGACTCTCGGACCGGCAACCCAGTCCGAAGAAGGACTGACCCGTCTGATTAATCAGGGTGTCGACGTCTTTCGCTTGAACATGGCACACGGAACGGGCGAGTGGGCGATCGATGTCACCTCGCGGATTCGCGAGACCTCCGAGAAAGTCGGTCGTCACGTTGCTGTGATGATGGATGTGAAAGGCCCCGAAATTCGCACCGGCGACGTAGGCGAGCCGATCGAATTGGTTGTCGGGAAGCAACTTCGACTGCAAGCATCGTCGAATCCCACGCCCCATGATCCGGATTGCCCCTGTGTCTCGGTCAACTATCCCGACCTTGCGCGTGATGTCAAAGTGGGGGCGACCATTTTGATCGATAGCGGGCTCATCCGCATGCGGATTCTCGACAAAGACGACGATGGAATTCTTTGTGAAGTGCTGACGCCCGGCATTCTTACCTCACGACGGCATCTCAATCTGCCGGGTGTGCACGTCAACTTGCCTGCGGTGACCGAGAAAGACAAAACAGATTTGCGAGCGGGTGTTCAAGCCGGAATCGATTTTGTCGCCCTCTCGTTCGTTCGCACCGCTGAGGACGTTCGTACCTTGCGAGCCTTCTTGGATGAGCTTGGTTCCACCGCACGCATTGTGGCCAAGATCGAAGACCAGGCCGGTGTGCAGAACATGGAAGAAATTATTCGCGAGTCCGATGGGGTGATGATCGCGCGAGGCGACTTGGGAATCGAGATTGATTACCACAAGCTGCCCTTGGTTCAATCGCAACTGATCGTGGCATGCCAAAGCGAAGGCAAACCAGTGATCATTGCGACGCACCTATTGGAATCGATGATCCAGTCACCGATGCCAACCCGGGCCGAAGTGTCGGACGTCAGCAATGCGGTTCGCGAACAAGCCGACGCCGTCATGCTGTCGGGCGAAACAACGACGGGCGCCTATCCGTTTGAATCGGTCGAGGTGATGAAGAATATCATCCGCAGTATCGAACCGACCGTTAGCCGTTCGCTCAATTCTCTGATCACGCTTCGCGAGCCCAAAGCCAAGATGCTCCGCTCGGCTGCGTTGCTCGCTCAAGAGCTTGGCCAAGCAGGCATTATCGTGTTCACCCGCAGTGGTTTCCTGGCCTATGTGCTCGCAGCACTTCGCCCTCGTGGGGTTCCCATTTATGCGTTTACCGATGTCGACGACACCTTCAATCAAATGTTGTTGCCATGGGGCGTTGAGCCGTTTCTGATGGATTTTTCGGATGATCCCGAAGTCACGATTGCCAACGCGATTGAACGCTTGCGGCAAAGCGATTGGGTTACCCCCGGCAGCTGGTTGGTCGTGATCACCAACGTTTTGGCGCACGGCAAAGTGATCGATGCGTTGCAGTTGCGTCAAGTCGAAGAGACGATTACCACTCCGCAATAGCCAAGCATGCGGCGTACCTCCAATACAGCCAATGGCATGGGTTTTCCGCCGAACTCGCTTTCGCCAATGGACATCGTGAGTGACCGTGGAATCGAAACAACACAATGATGGGGCGTCTGGCCTGACGAAATCGAGAAACGGGGCAGCGCCCGCTTCGCGGATCTCGGTCTCGACGCCGCTCCGCCGTATCCTGACCGGCGGATTGTTGTTTTTGTTTATCTGCATGGTCGCGGTGGCAGGCTACATGGCTGCCGGATGGCATCTCGACGATGCGCTTTACATGGTCGTGATCACGATCTTTGGCGTCGGTTACGGCGAAGTTCATCCGATCGAATCGCCGGCGCTGCGTGCGCTGACAATTATGGTGATCGTGGCCGGATATGGTGCCGTGATCTATACCGTCGGAGGTTTTATGCAGATGTTGATTGACGGCGAACTGAACCGCGCGATAGGAGCACGACGAATGACTAAGGGCATTGAGCGACTGAGCAATCACACGATCATTTGTGGGATGGGACGCTTAGGCACGATTTTGGCACGCGAGCTGTATGCGGCTGGCAAGCCGTTTGTGGCGATCGATACCGACTTGGACCGACTGCGTGATGCCGAAGATCGCGGCTACTTGGTCTTGCACGGTGATGCGTCGGAAGAGGACATCTTGGATCAAGCTGGAATCAAGCGTGCCTCCAACGTGGCTGCGGTATTGTCTCTCGATGCCACGAACGTGTTTGTCACGATCACAGCGCGCGATATGAATCCAGCCGTCCGTATTATTGCTCGCGGCGAAAATCCGCGAACGGAAAAGAAATTGCTTGGCTGTGGCGCCAACCAAGTCGTCTTGCCCACCGCGATCGGAGCTCAAAAGGTGGCTCAGTTGATCACACAGCCGACGGCCGAAAGTATTTTGGAGCAGATTCAGGATCAAGGCACGATGCTAGAGGATCTTCGGCGGATTGGGCTGCAGTTTAACGAACTCGAAGTCGTATCGGATTCCGAGCTGTCCAATCACGCTCTTAGCGAGCTGGAGATTCGCGGCAACCACAGTTTCCTAATTGTTGGCGTTCGCCACGTCGACGGCACAACGCAACTAAACCCGCCCCCCAGTCTGTTATTGAAGCCGGGTGACATTGTGATCGTGTTGGGACACGAGGACGACCTGCCCGAGATCGCCCGTCGCTTCCTGAAAAAGCAACCCAAAATGACCTACCGCGGCATCTCCGTCGAGAGCTAAGGAAGGTAGGCAGGCGTCTTCGATTTCATCTGATTAGCCGTTTGGCAACGGACTTGACATCACCTTCGACCCGCTGGGTCTGCGTCGCTTAGCACGCGAATTGATCAGGCCTGCATCGCTCACGGCGTTCCTTCCCGATTACTGCCGTTGGCTGTCGAGTGGTTCTCCTTGGGCTGTTCGAAGGTTGCGACTCGCATTTCGTCAAAACGGATGTCGGGATTCGCGCGGTGCAGTGCTTTTACATCCCATTCGGACTGCAGTAATACGGCGTCGTGTCCGAACTGATCCAATGCCAGTTTGCCCGAGTAGGGGAGTCGGATTTTTGCTTTTTGCTCGGGCGTTGCGTTAAACCAACGGACTAATTTATACGGCCGCCAACTCAGCGACGTGGGGGCGTTGTACTCGGATTCCAGACGATAGCGGACGACATCAAACTGCAATTCACCGACGGCGGCCAACAAGTTTTCGCGACGTTTGGTGTGGGCGTCATGAAAGACTTGAATCGCCCCTTCTTCGATCAGCTGTTTCAGCCCGCGGTCAAACTGTTTCCGCCGCGCAGTATCGGTGCAATCCAGTACGGCAAAGAACTCGGGTGAGAACTGGGGCAATCCCTCTTGGTGGACAATCTCATTTTGGCAGAGCGTGTCGCCGAGTCGAAATTCGCCGGGGCACACCAAGCCAATGATGTCTCCCGGGTAAGCCTCTTCGATCGTTTGACGGTCCTGGCCAAAGATGCGAAACGCGCGAGCGAGCCGAATCTTCTTCATCGATCTTGCAATGGTCACTTCCATGTCTCGCTCGAACATCCCACTGCAAACTCGCAAGAAGGCCACGCGGTCGCGATGCCGAGGATCAAGGTTGGCTTGAATCTTGAAAATGAATCCAGAGAAGTTCGGCGAAGGCTTTGGGGGATGTAGCTCGTTCGTTGTTCGCGATCCCGGCGGCGGACATAACTTGAGAAATCCATGCAAGAAATGTTCAATACCAAAATTGGTCAACGCACTACCAAAGAACACCGGCGTTTGTGCGCCGCCCAGAAATTGACTCCTCTCCAGCGAGGCTCCCGCCATCCGTACCAATTCCACCTCTTCACCGGTGGCGTCAATGAGATCCGGACTGATCGCCGGTTCGACCGTTTCCAAGTCGGACCAGGAGACCATTTTGGAAGAGATGCGACGATTCGCACGCTGCTCGTCAAACAGGTGAACCGAATCATCATGCAGGTCAATGAAACCGCGGAAGTCTTCGCCGCTTCCAAGGGGCCAGTTCTGCGGCACCGGTACGATCGAGAACTTGCGTTCAATCTCGTCGATGATTTCCAGAGGCGAACGTCCCCTGCGATCCACTTTGTTGACAAACGTCAGCACGGGAATTTTTCTTAGCGCACAGACGCGGAACAGTTTCTCGGTTTGAGCCTCGATCCCCTTCGCCAAGTCGATGACCATCACGGCCGCATCGGCGGCCATCAGCGTGCGATAAGTGTCTTCACTGAAGTCATGGTGACCGGGGGGGTCGAGCAAATTGATTTGGGCTCCGGCGAATTCGAACGTTAGCGCCGTCGAGCTTACCGAAATGCCTCGCTCCTGCTCCATCTGCATCCAGTCGGATTTTGCCGTCCGCTCGGATTTCCGGCCTCGAACCGCACCAGCAATCTCGATCGAATTGCCAAACAGCAATAGCTTTTCGGTCAACGTCGTCTTGCCAGCATCGGGGTGCGAAATGATAGCAAACGTCCGTCTCCGCAAACGCTGTGTTTCAATTTCGGCAATCGACGAAGCTGATTTGGCGGCGGTGGCGGGGCGGGTGGGCAGAGTGCTCATAATTGAACTTGAATCGTAGAAGACAGGCGTTGCGTGGAGCCACTTGTGGCGTCGTCCCTCACTTCCTGGTCGAGCGGTAAAGCAGGCGGTCCGATCAGGCGAAAGGACACGGAAGAAGAAGCACAGCGTTCGAGAGTGACTGTCGAGTAAGGTGACAATCGGACGGCGATGTTCGCACTGCATTGCAGAGGTTCGTCGTCGGCATTCGTGCTAAGGGGGAGTGGTCATGCAGAAAAGGTAACTTCTGAGCGGCCTAGCGGCAACGGGACATGTCGGATTCGCAGCGTCCGGTTCATATTCGCAGCGTCGTAAAAAAGGGGATTTCAGGCGTCAACGTGGGCGACGGTTCACAATCCGGACTTGGGATGTGAAGCCACTAGCGGGCGTCGTGGAGCGCGTTAGATGTCCGTCACGAGGGATCTTTAGCCTTGTCCGCTACGGGGGGAACGCCGACGCAATTTGATTTCATCTTGCGGCGAATCGATGTCGCAAGCCGCTGCGGGGCACTGCAGCAGGTGCACCTTGTCCCGTGGCTGACTGCGGAGCCAGTTTTTGGCACCTTGATCGCCGCTGAGTTCCAGCGAACGCAAGGTGGCGGCGCTAAAGCATGCAGGCACGCCAGCCCCCGAGGGATACCGCGTGGCGGAACTGGCGAAGTCGCCGCTTATGACGGTGTCGATCAAGGCGGCGTAGTGTTCGGTTTCAATCGCCGGTTGGTCGCACAACGCAATCAGAATCGCGTCATCTTCGTTCCATTGAGACTGAAGTTCGCGAATCGCCAATCGCAAGCTGGTCGATTGTCCGTCACGCCAATCTTCGTTGTGTAACCAGCGAACTAGCGGATACTCATCCGTGTTCACACTGGCGATGATGGCTTCTTTATGGGCACCGACGACCACGTCGATTTGCTCAACTCCGGCCGCGGCAATTGTCTGGATCACATGCGTTAGCATGTTGCCATCACCCCAGCGGATGAGCTGTTTGGGATGGCCCAAGCGTGTTGAGCCGCCTGCGGCAAGGATGATCGCATGCTTCACGGCGACGTCACTTCGGTGAGTTGCACGACTTCAGTCGGTTCGTGCAGCGGTTTGTTGCGTCGGTGCAAGATGCCGCCCTCCCGGTCTCTTTCGATTGCGATCAATTCAGCCACGATCGAGATCGAGATCTCTTCGGGTGAAACCGCACCGATGTCCAAACCAATGGGGCTGCGGATGCGATCAATCTCGGTTTCGCTGAGTACGCGTCCTTGTTCGTAAAGCCGTTGGACCAAGCCCGCAAGTCGACGTTTGGGGCCAAGTAAACCAACGTATCGACTTTGAGAATCAAGCAGTTTTGGCAACAGTTTCACATCGCCTTCGAAATCGTGAGTCATTACGACGATATCCGTTCGCACATGAATGCTTAATCGCTCGCACTCCTCTGCGGGGTCATTGCAACGCACGTCGATCCGGCCATCGGGGACAAGGTTTGCAAAGCGATCTCGATTGGCGAGTTCCGCACGTTTGCCGATCACGGTAACGTGCCAACCGAGTTGGGCCGCGGCGCGGACCAGCGGAATGGCGTCGTCGCCGGCGCCAAACACCACCAATTCACGAGGTGGACGCAGGATTTCGACGGCGGTTTCGACTTCATTGCCGTCGCGATCTCGATGCATCAGTACTCGGTTGCGGTGCGATCCGAGCCATTCTCGCTCGCATTCGCTATCGATCGTCAATCCAGGGCGTGAAACAAAACGTTGGTCCGCCATCTCGATCCACATGTCACCCACGTCGTACTCGGCACTATTGCTGCGGTAAATGGTCAACAGCCTCGCGATCAATCCGTCTTCTTCAACACAGTCGAGCACATCGATTGCGATGGTGTCATCCGCAGTCACGCGTTGGCACAACACGTACACGACACCCTCGCAACCGGTGTTGTAACGCGTCGCAGTGACCGAATTGCCACGGGTGTCAAACGCGAGCAATCGCGGCCCGGATTGGGTTGCTGACCAGACGCGTCGACAGAGATCTTTCTCGAGGCATCCTCCGCTGACATATCCACATCGCTGGCCAGATTCCGTCAACAGCAGTCTCGCACCAGGACGTCCATACCCGCTGCCGTCAAGTCGAACCACGGTGCATAGAACGCACGGTTGCCCTTCTTCGATCGCATCACGGGCAAGTTGAATGAGGTGACGAGTATTCAAACCATCACCTTTTCGGGGGTAATGGGAAGACTGCGAATTCGTTTGCCCGTGGCGTGGTGCACTGCGTTCGCGACCGCAGCGGCGACACCGGTGATCGAGATTTCGCCAATGCCTTTCGCTCCGATGGGCGAGGCATCGTAATCAGCAGTATCAATCCACATGATGTCGATTTCGGGAATGTCGGCGTTGACCGGGATATGGTACTCGGCCAGATTGTCGTTCGTGATCCGTCCCAGGCGATGGTCCCAGTGAGTCGCTTCCTGCAACGCATGACCAATTCCCATGATCATCCCACCGATAAACTGGCTGCGTCCCGTTTTCTTATTCAAAATGGTGCCGCAGGAGTAACACCCCAGCATTCGCCGCATCCGTACCAAGCCAAGCTCTTCATCGACAGAGACTTCGACAAACGTTGCCCCGAACGAATGCTTCGAGAACGACGAATCCTTTGACGCTTTCAGTTCTCCCATCACGCTGACTGATTCCTTCATCGCGTCAGAGAGCAAATCTTCGATTGCGATTGATCCCTTTGGGCTGACCAGAGTTCCGTTTGCAAAGCGAACCTCGTCGACTTTGACGCCGGACAACGCCGAATCAGATGGGGCGAGTCCCATCAATCGACTTTTCAGCTTTTCAACCGCATCGCGAATCGCACCACCGACGCTTGCCGTGGTCGCGCTGCCGCCCGAGATGCCGCCTTTGGGTAACACGGTATCGCCAAGCTCCATCGAAACTCGCGATGCAGGCACGTCCAACATATCGGCAAGCAACTGGCTCTGGGCGGTCCGGGTTCCCGTTCCGATCTCTTGCGAGCAGCAGTCAATTCTGACACGACCGTCCGCATGCACGGTCACGCGAACTTTGGTTGGAAAGGTAAAGAAAGGATAAGTGGCCGCCGCGACTCCTTGGCCGATCAACCAGTTGCCCTCGCTTTGGCTGCGAGGGGCAGGATCGCGATCGTTCCATCCGAAACGCTTCGCCCCCGCGTCCAAGCACTGCAAAAGTAAGCGACTGCTAAACGGTTTACCCGAGTGGATATCCTTTTCGGGTTCGTTGCGGCGACGCAGTTCAATCGAATCGATATTCAGTTCTTGGGCCAGTTCGTCGATGGCCGATTCCAGGGCAAACATTCCAGGCGTCTCTGCGGGCGCTCGCATGAATGTCGGCATTTGCGAGTGCAGACGACATTGTTTCTGGTCCAGACGCAAATGGTCCGTGTGATACATCATCCGCGTCACCATCGTGAAGGCTTCGCTGTACGTATCTTT
Organism: uncultured Rhodopirellula sp.; assembly: GCA_963974855.1. Classification (GTDB taxonomy): domain Bacteria; phylum Planctomycetota; class Planctomycetia; order Pirellulales; family Pirellulaceae; genus Novipirellula. The sequence continues at coordinate 14,289 of CAXBHV010000007.1, forward strand.
GATCGCCGTGGAAGCATAGCCGTCGTGAATGATCGAATGAATTTTTCCATCCTTGTTGGCCCCGATCGCAACACGCTGGCGGATTGGCGTGCGATGACCTGTTCCGCCATACAGTTGACTTCGCGTGACGACGCACTTGCAGGGCTGGTCCGTCAGTTTCGCTGCGAAACATGCGAGCAACGCGTGAGGCCACATCAAGCCCTTGGATCCAAATGCACCACCAACGTATTTGCAGATCACGCGAACTTGCTTTGGATCGATGCCAAACACTTTGGCGTAACTCGTTTGTGCCGCCGACAAACTTTGCGAAGTTTCGTAAACGGTCAAGAACGGTTTGTTGTTTTGGGTGGTCCATTGCGCGATCGCCGCATGCATTTCGATAGGATTGTGATGGTTGCCAATCAATGGATATTCGTGATCAACCACCACCTCACTTTCTTGCAATGCCTGTTCCGCATCACCGATGGTGATCACCGCCGGCGTCCCCATCAGTTTTTCAGGACGTTCGTCCGCTTGCGCTTGATCGATATCCGTGACGTGCGGTTTGGTTTTGTATTTTAATTTCACTTGTAGCGCCGCATCACGCGCCGCGGTGAACGATTCAGCAACGACGGCGGCCATGTATTGCCCTGCGTGAAACACCTCTTTCTCGGCGGCGGGAAACAGCGAAGAAGCCACTGTGGTGGCAAAATTGGTTTCCGAGCCGGATTGGACCCGCGTAAATTTGGGCACATTTTCGGGCGTGATGACCAGCCGCACTCCGGACATCTTTTCTGCGTCGCTTGAGTCAAGCTCGCGAACCGTCCCGTGCGGGATCGTCGACGGAACCGCGACGACGTGCAACATGTTTTCGATTGGCCACTCGGCCGTGAACGTGGCCGTGCCCGTGACTTTCTCGCGGCCGCTGACTCGGACAAGTGGTTTTCCAACCGGACCCTGCAAATCTAAGCTCGTATAATTCGTCACTGCACACCTCGTCCGTGTTGCATTGCCCAAAGTTCTTGATCGTTAAGTGGTCCGTGGTCGCGGAGGATTTTTAAGGCTCGAACAAGCGTCCTTTTAGCGAGCCGGACTTTGTATTGCGTTCCTGGTGGCGGGTTCGCGTTGGCGAGCGCGGCGTCGGCCGCTTGCTCGAAGGTGTTGTCCGTGGCAGGTTGACCGATTAACGCGTTTTCCGCTTCGGGGCTATGCCAGGGAATCGACCCCAATCCTCCAAGACCAACGTTGGCCGATTTGATCGTTGCCGCGCTCCCATCGCCGTCAAGTTCGATACCGACCGACGCGCTGGCCAACGCAAATGCATAGCTGCTACGCTCGCGGACTTTTACGTAGGGTGGCTGAAATCGGCAGTTCGATCGCGGTAATCACCTCGCCGCGATCCAGTGCCGTTGAATATTGGAATTCCGTTTTGTTTGGCAGATGGTAGAAAGACCTTGCATCGATCGTTCGGTCGCCCTCGCGACCCGTTACTCGCACTTGGCCTGCGAAGGCGACTAAGGTGACGGCAAAGTCACCGGGGTAGACGCCGACAAGCCGGCCGTTATTGCCGAGGACTGCCATCATCGAGGTCTCGACCCCGGGCGTGTCAAACTTCAATTCCGCATCTCCCTCAGGATTGAGCGGCATGTCGGGATGACGAAAGTAGGTACAGCGTGTTCGCTGCAGTAGATTGCCACCGAGCGTGGCCATGTTTCGGATTTGGGGCGACGCCGCCAAAATCAGAGATTGACGCACTGCCGCGAGTGAGTCTTTGACAGCCTCGTCGTCGGCAAGCTGGCTCATCGTACAACCGGCCCCGATAACAAGTTTCCCTTGCTGCACCGAGACGCTGTCGTCTAGCAGCGGTTTGACGAAGCTAAGCCGAGAAGGCGTCAGCACGTTGAGTTTCATCAAGTCTAGCAACGTCGTGCCGCCACCGAGCAGCATCGTTCCTTCGGCTTGCAGTTGTCGTCCCGCTTCAGCAATGGACGCAGGGCGCTCGAACTGAAATGGAATCATGACTGCTCCTTCGATGTGGAAGAGTCCGATGAGGATGAACCTGAAATCACGACAACGCCGGAGGCGGGATCGCTTTCCGGTTCACTTCCGGCGACTTGGCGGACGGCCGCCAGGATGTTGGGATAGGCACTGCAGCGGCACAGATTTCCGCTCATCCATTCGCGGGTCTCCTCGCTCGATCCAGCCGCATGGCCTTCGTCGACACAAGCGATGCCCGACATGATTTGGCCCGGCGTGCAATAACCGCACTGATAGGCATCGCAGCGCAAGAAAGCTTGTTGCATTGGATGCAGATTTTCGCCACTGGCCACTCCTTCGATCGTTTTGATCTCGGTTTGGTCGACCGTGGCAGCCAAGGTTAGGCAGGACAGCACGCGACGGCCATTGATGTGAACCGTGCACGCGCCACAAGCTCCGTGATCGCAGCCCTTCTTTGTTCCGAAGTGCTGCAGATCGTCGCGAAGCAGGTCCACCAGCGTGGTGCGAGCGTCGATCGTCACTTTTTTGGATTTACCGTTCAGCTTGAACTGAATGGTGACAGTTGGTCGATTGGCGGTCACATCGACATCGGTTGTCGTCTCAGCGGCCACCGCCGCGTTCGCTTCGCTGAGGACCACCGAAGTAGCCGACGCCACTCCAACATTCTTAAGAAATTCGCGGCGTTTGACTTCAATGCGATCGGGCATAGCAGGATCCGGTGCCGATTGAGATAAGAGCTTCGAGTGGCGTCCCCAGCGAAGCAAGTTACGCGCCAATGTCTTGCCTGGCGGTCTCTCTCGGCGTTCCCGCGGATTGCTGGCTACGGCGACGGCAGCGTGGGCGATTTCTCTTCCAGCACCATCGGGGCCGTTTGCAAGGTTCGGATTTCGGCTTCCATTTTGTTCACCGCTTCGGAGCCGCTGTGGAAACCGTACTCCAGTTCAAAACTGCGTGATTGGCCGGGGGCCAGTTTGGGCACGCGGCCAAAATGACGTTCGATGTTGCGATTGAAAGGAAAACCGGTGCCCGGTTCGATTCCCGTAACATAGCCATCCGCTTTGGCTGCAGTGTTCTTCCAAATCGTCAAGTAAGGCAGTTGCGACGTATTCCAAGCGACCGAGGCTGCTTGGTCTCCGGCGGCATTGATCAGCATCGCTTGAGTTCGCCCGCTCGCATCTGCCAGAGGATGAACCAAGTAAACTTGCTCAAGGAATCCTTTGGTCGGAGCCTGGTAGTTTGCAAAATTGTCGATTGATTTTGCGGCGTTCTCGTTCATCGGCTCGACCTTCTCGGCTGCGACCACGGTGCGAGCGTTTTTCTCTAACAGCGGCGTGCCAAAATTGGTGTGATAGATCAGTTGGAATTCTTGCTCGTCGGCACCGTGATTGACCAACGTGTCGGTGATCCGCAGCGTGGACTCGCCTGGAACGGTTGAAATCTCGGTGATTAACTCAAGTTTCGGACCGTAGAACATTCGCTCGTTAACGATGCCTTGCAGCCGGATGCGATGAGGAGCTTCACGATCGACCGTGACGGTGACCTTTGACGCGGGAATGTTTCCAATCTTGCCGTGCAGCGTCAGATCCATCTCGACCTTGTCGCCTACGTTGTTGGTGAACACGTCCTTGCCCGGATGTCCCGCATACTCCAATCCGCAGCGGACCATCCACTCGTTGAATCCTTCCAGCCATCCAAGGCCGCCTCGGCTTTCGAGATTGATGTATTGCGGATGAACTACTTCTTTGGCGGGCGAGTCCCAACCGAACTGTGCGGCTGCGGAATCTGGTTCATTCGAGTTCGCTTTCTTTGTGACTCGCAACACACTCATGCCTCGTGTGGGAATCACGACGATTTCCAGGACACCATTATCGATCGTGACAAGTTCACAGCCCTCTTGTTTACCGCCGTGCAGTGTCGTTTTTTCAATGGACCAAGCAGGTTGGTTCTGCGGCAACACGTCCGCGAAGTCTTTCGGAGTGATTCGCAAATTCTCCGTTCGCGTATTCGCTTCAGTGTCGGTTAAAACGATCATGTGATCAACGCCAGTGTTTTGTTGGGCCAGTCCCACCGTGGCCACACAACTGCATGCGATCACGGCTAGGGGGAAATGGAAACGATGAAACATGGGTCAGCTCGCCTTCGTGCAGTCTATGGAGTATTTTGGAACTCAACGTAACCGAACTCGCCTCCGCGTTCGGCAAAACGAGGCGAGAAATTGGTAAATTTGCGACAATTTCGTGGGTGCTGCAATAATCCGTACGGGCTTCGTGTCGCTCGGTTATGATGAGGAAGATGCCTGTGGCGGACTAAGTCCCTTTGCGAGGGCAAGCAACTCCCTCAGCGAAAGCAAGTAGAGTCCGAATCGGTTCGCCGCCTCCCTCGATCTCCATCCCACCTTTGAACCTACCTGATGCGTGTTTTACTGTCGATTCTTGCGCTCCGGCATGGCTTGCTGTTCAGTGGGCTGTTGCTTGTTGTCCCGATCGAGGCTGCGGACGTCGTTGACGGACCCTCTTCGTTTCCACCCGAACAGATTGAGTTTTTCGAGTCACAGATTAGGCCGCTGTTGGTCCAATACTGTTTTGATTGTCACAGCACCGATGCACTTGAGTTGGAAGCCGGTTTGTACGTCGACAGCCGTGAAGGGATTTTGCAAGGCGGCGAATCGGGAGCCGCGGTGGTTCTGGGCAAGCCGTCGGAAAGTTTGCTGATCCAGTCGGTTAACTATGAAGCGAGCGAGATGCCGCCGGACCGTAAACTAGAGCAGCGGCAAATTGATGCGTTGACAAAATGGGTCGAAATGGGGGCTCCATGGCCACAGGTCACCGCATCACCTGGAGTCCCGATCGCGACCGGGACCGATTGGTCCACGTTTGACTGGGACGAGGCTCGGCAGAGTCATTGGGCATGGCAGCGGGTGCAGCGACCGAAAATCCCGGCTGTCGAGATAGCCAAGGGTGACAATCCGTCCGTGGTTAATCCGATTGACAATTTTGTTACCGCACGTCGGACCGCGGCGGGGCTTGATGCGGCGGCGACCGCGGAACCCGCGATCCTAGCTCGCCGCATTTACATCGATTTGATCGGTGTCCCGCCTACACCTTCGCAAGTGCAGGCGTTTGTTGCTGCGGCGTCGGCGTCGAAAAACGCTCAAGACGCGGTTGAGTCGCTGGTCGACGAGTTGCTCGCTTCACCGCTGTACGGCCAACGTTGGAGCCGCCACTGGTTGGACGTCGCTCGATACAGTGATGGGCTCGGCGGTTTTCTCGACAACGAGGCATTGGATGCCGCTTGGCGTTACCGCGACTGGGTCGTAGACGCCTTGAATCGCGATTTGCCGATCAATGAATTCATTCGGCTGCAAATCGCGGGCGATCTCTGCGGGGATGCTTCCGATGCGATCGCGACGGGATTTTTGGCACTCGGCCCAACCTATCGATCCGATGGTGGCGATCCCGACAGCATTGCCCAAGCCAAAGGGGAAACGTTGGATGATCGCATCGATACGTTGACGCGTGGTTTGCTGGGGATCACCGGAGCGTGTGCGCGGTGTCATGACCACAAATTTGATCCGATTCCGCAACAGGATTACTACTCGCTGGCGGGCGTTTTTAATAACACCGCCATGCATGATTTGCCGCTCGCGACGGACGAGGTGGTCAAGCGATTTAACGATCACAAAAACGAATTGAACGAGCTGCAAAAACAACTCAATCAGCTCAACAAAAAAATAAAGGACGAGAAACGCAAGGCGACCGCAGCAGAGCAAACGCAGCAGGACGAGTGGAAGGCGAAATTAGCGGAATTAAAACAGAATGCACCCCCCGGTTATGACGTCGCTCATGCTTTGCATGACACCGGCAGCAGCGATATGAAAGTTGCCTTGCGTGGCAATCTTCGTAAAACGGGTGACGTAGCGCCACGTCGTTTTTTGCGGCTGTTGTCCGGGCACGAGCCGGCTCGATTTAGTAAAGGCAGCGGACGAGAGGAACTGGCCGACGCGATCATTCATCCCGAAAACCCTCTAACGGTTCGCGTTTTTGTCAATCGTGTCTGGATGCATCACTTTGGCGCTGGATTGGTCCGCACGCCAAGTAACTTTGGAACGCTTGGCGAATCTCCAACGCATCCCGAGTTACTCGATTGGATGACCAGTGAATTTGTCGCGGGCGGTTGGTCACTCAAATCGCTTCATCGGCAAATCATGACTTCGGCAACCTATCAGCTCAGTAGCACGTTTGACGAGCAATCATTTAAGGCCGATGGCGACAATCGATTGTTGTGGCGAATGAGTCCCCGGCGAATGGATGTCGAAGCGTGGCGTGATTCGCTATTGGCGGTGACCGGCGACCTCGATACGTCCCTGGGCGGTCCCTCGTTGCCAAATGTCATGGAAAACAAACGCAGAACGCTGTATGCCAAAGTCAGCCGCAACGGCGACGTGTTTGAGTCGGATCGTTTCCTGCGTCGATTTGATTTTCCGCTGATGCGGGCGACGGTGGCCCAGCGACCTAGCAGCATTGTGCCACAACAGTATTTGTTTCTGATGAATAGCCACTTTATGGTCGAGCGAGCGAAGTCGCTGGTGGCGTTGCTGGCGACTGAAAATGAATCCGACGCGGCACGGATCGAGCAGGCTTACGATTTGTTGTACTGTCGCAGTCCCGAGCCGATGGAATTGCAACTCGGGCTTCAGTTTCTTTCCAGTCCCGAGGATGCGAATCCGTTGTCGCGTTGGGATCGCTACGCCCAGGTCCTGTTGAGTTCCAATGAATTCATGTTTGTGAGGTAATGAAGATGTTTCACTATGATCCACTGCCCGTTCTGAGCCGCCGCGATGCGCTTCGCAAAATTGGGGCCGGGTTTGGCTCGATGGGGCTGGCGAGCGTGGTTGCGCAGGCGGAAGCGGTAACGGGATCGGCCGTTTCCGCTTCGCCGCTATCACCGAAATTGCCGCACTTTGCCCCTAAGGCCAAGCATGTGATTCAGTTGTTCATGCCGGGTGGTCCGTCTCAGGTGGATACGTTTGATTACAAGCCACAGCTAGCGAAGTTCGCGGGCCAGCGGCCGGCAACGGTTGATCGTAAATCACTGCGTAATACCAAGATGGGGCTGATGCCGTCGCCGTACTCGTTCAAACAGTACGGTCAATGCGGCAAACATGTTAGCGAGATTTTCCCGCACGTCGCCCAGTGTGTTGACGACATTTGTTTCATTCATTCGATGCATACCGACATTCCCGAACATGCCGGCGCGATGATGATGATGAACGCAGGTCATCTGCAGCCGAGTCGCCCCAGTATGGGATCATGGTTGGTTTATGGTTTGGGAACCGAGAATCAAGACTTGCCGGGGTTTGTCGCGATGAGTCCCCGGGCTCAGCCGCGAAACAAA
>CAXBHV010000008.1:0-19924 GCA_963974855.1 uncultured Rhodopirellula sp.
TCGTGTTGGCCAAACCATCCAAGATGTCTCTAAATCCGGTTTGGCGGCCTGGCATAAACGCACCACGATACGCAGCGTTAGCCATGGATGCGGTTCCAGTCGTCCCGGAGTACGGAAAAGTTGCACCGCTTGCGAGGGTCGTGATATTGAGATAGCTGTCACGGCTGTTGACCGCGGAATCACCTAAGCATGCGCCATAGTTGGTGCGTCCTAGGGCTGGAAGCCCCGTTCCAGGGTCGCTCGGGCATCGCAACGATGGAAGCTCTGTCGCCCACGGGGTATACGCGAGCCGATCAGGTGTCGGTCCCATGGCTGGCCAAATGGCAGGCGTGCCGGCGCTGTTGACCAGCGGGTTGCTGATTTGTTCCCAAATCGCCTGCTGTTCCATGAAAGGTGTCAATCCAACCAGAATGGATTGTCGGTAATTGTTGGTTGTATCGACATTGTCCCAGTCATTGTTGCCGAGCGCTGCTTGCGTTCCTCCGCCGTGGATCGGCAACTTGTCATACGCAGAGTGATAGTTGTGGACCGCCAAGCCAAGTTGCTTGAAGTTGTTGCTACAGCTCATCCGGCGAGCGGCTTCACGTGCTGCCTGGACAGCAGGCAACAAGAGTCCGACGAGAACGCCAATAATGGCGATAACGACGAGGAGTTCGACGAGTGTGAAGCCACTACGTCCTGAATCACGATGGGTCATTCGCATACCTGAAGAAAGAATGTGGAAAGGTGAAAAGCATGTTTTTTAGACGTTACCAACTGATGAGTTTCTGATTCATCCATTGATTCTGTCACCGTCTCCACTAGTAAACTCCTCGCCTGTAGAAATGTTTTGAGAAACTTTTCGTTTTCTACAAAGATTTGACGGAGGATTCGATGCAGCCTCAGTGCGAACACTTGCACATCAGAATGTGGTAGAGCGGTTGTCTTGCCACGAGAAAATATCGAGGGGCGAAGGAAAGGAGAAGGGGGAGTATCACTGAGACGATTTCCTGGTGAATAGACCGCCCGGATGGGATATGCGACAATCATTAGTAACCCCCAGCATCGCCCCCGAGATGTCCGACTGAAGCAAAGCAGGGCGACTTAGGACCGAGCGGAGAATAAATGTCACGTTTCAAGTAGGGCTGGTTCCCACCGGCCGTCCTTGACGGCTCGATCGATTCGGCTGGTAGGAACCGGCCCTACGCTGAGAATCGGCCGGTAGGAACCGGCCCAACGCTTAGGTCACTGCTGGCTGTATATGTGAAATATCATCAGACTTTTCCGAACCCGCCTAGGTAACTCCCTTGAAACTAATCGAAGCCCAAGTCGATCGCCTTGTCGGACCCACACACCATTTTGGTGGGCTTGGGGTAGGTAATGTTGCTTCGCAGTCGCACGCGGGCAACGTTTCTAACCCCGCAAACGCGGCGATCCAGGGGCTGGATAAGATGCGATTGATCGCGAGCTATGGCGTGCCCCAATTCATCCTGCCGCCACAAGTTCGGCCCGATATCCCCTTTTTGAGGCAAGTCGGTTTTCAAATCGACGACGGTGAAGCACTCGGCCAAGTCGCCAGACAAACGCCGATCGTCCTTTCGGCTGCAATGAGCTGTTCCGCCATGTGGACGGCAAACGCCGCCACGGTCTCGCCCGCGATCGACAATCGCTTTGGATTGCCATCGATGACGGTGGCGAATCTTGACGCAAGTTTGCATCGAGCGATTGAGGCGGACGCCACGTGGCAAGAACTTCGTAACCTCTTCCCCCATGCGAACGTGTTGCGACCGCTTCCGGGGGGAGCCGCGATGCGAGACGAAGGCGCTGCCAACCACATGCGATTGGGCAGCGACCAGAACCAACCCGGAATTCATTTGTTCGTCTACGGAGACGGCGATCCCGAACCGAACCAATTCTGGCCTCGCCAATCGTTGCTCGCGTCCCGAGCGATTGCGATCGGCCAGGGGCTCGATCCGGAAAACACCTTTTTCGTGAAACAACATCCTGATGCGATCGATGCGGGAGCGTTTCATAACGATGTTGTCGCCGCCAGTCATCACGAATTGCTAATTTATCATGAGCGAGCGTTTTACGATCCGGACGGGATGATCCAGCAGATGGCCGATCGCTACGAACATCTGTTCGGCCGACCCCTTCGACGCATCGTGGTAGGCGAAGACGAACTGTCGCTTGCCGATTCGGTCAGCACGTATCTGTTCAACAGCCAGTTGATCAGTCCCCACGCCGACGACGAGAAATCGGTGACGCCGGTACTGATCTGTCCCTCGCAAGTGGAACAGCACACCCGGGCTCGCGGTCTAGTTAATTCGTGGATTAGGCAATCTGGCGACGGCGAATCAAAACCGTTTAGCGAAGTGCGTTTCGTCGACCTGAATCAAAGTATGGCCGGGGGCGGTGGGCCGGCCTGTTTGCGGCTGCGAATCCCGCTAACGCCGACGGAGTTGGAGCGATGCAACGCGCGTCATCGCTGGACCGAGGAGCTTGACGATCGGCTGCGACAGACCGTTCGCGACTTCTATCCCACGGCGGTTTCGCTCGTGGATTTGGCTTCGACCGAATTGATTTCTAAATCGCGGCAAGCTCACGCGGAAATTGCTAAACTATTTCAATAGCACGACTTGCGCCAATGGCGCTGCGGTCGTCTCGGTGGAAGTTTGGCATTTTCCTGGGAACTTCCCTAACAATCTTTTCTTGGTTTCGTTGTCGCTGATGAAACCCACGTCTTTCTCCTCATCCAATTTCCATCATCATGCCGGATCACTCCCCAAATCAGTGGCCCGCCGAAACCATCAGTGCATTGGTGGATCGATTTGAGCGACCGCTGTTGGCGTACGCGTTGCGGATGCTTGGTGGCGATTGGCAAGAGGCGCAGGACGCGGTGCAGGAAACGTTTCTGCGGTTGTGCCGCGAAGACCGTAAAAAGATCGAAAGTCGCGTCGCAGCTTGGCTGTTTTCCGTTTGCCGTAGCCGAGTCATTGACATGCAAAGAACAAAACACTCGACGCCGATTGACGCGTCAAAGATTTCCCTCGCTGACCCTGCACCGGATGTTTCCGAGGTTGCCAGCGACGAGGAAGCTCGCGACCGATTAACCGAAATGGTGGATCAATTGTCACCGCGACAACAGGAAGTATTGCGTTTGCGGATGCAGGCGGGATTGAGTTACCGCGAGATCGCCGAGGTGACCGGATTGACGGTCAGCAACGTTGGCTTCCATCTGCACGAAGCGGTTCGCAACCTCCGCAACTCGCTGGCGATGAGCTAAATGCCCCCAAAAAAGGTGTCCGACACCTTTTTTCGCAATGCTACCGATCCAAACACAATAAAACTGAGTGCTAATATGTCTGAATCTATCTGGAATGATCCTCGGATCACCGCTTACGTGCTTGACGAGCTGCCGACGGATGAACGAGCGGCTTTCGAAAGCGAAATGCAGTCCTCTGCCGAGCTGGCTGCGGCAGTCGAAGAAGCTCGCGGCGTGACGAGCAAGTTGGACGCGTTGTTCGCATCCGAGTCGACGCCGCCGCTGGACGCCAATCGCCGCGACAAGATCATTGCCGGCGAAAACCATCAAGCGTTTGTCACGACCAAGCCGAACCGAGCGTGGTACCAACTTGGCACGGTGGAGTTGGTCGTAACCGCGGCGATCGTCTTGATCATCTGTGCGATCGCGATCCCGGCCAGTATGTCTCCCAAAATTGCGATGAACGGAGACGCCGCGGTCGCCCCACAAGAGGAACCGACACTCAGCCAAGAAGACTACAAGCGAATGGCAATGAGTGGGCAAGAAGAAGACGAGGAGATCGCGGAGTTGTCGGCAGATTCGCCCGACGCCAAGCAAGAGTTGATGCCCGATGATGTGGCCGACGCAAGCGGATTTGCTGTCGCCGAGCCTGCCGCGTCGACGGTGTCGCCTATGCCAGTGGCCCCAATGTCAGGTGCACCGATGTCGGATAGTTCGGTATCCGGTCAGTCTCTCGGCCGGGCAAAAGCAAAACTTGATGTTAATGCGGCTCCACCCCAAGTCGCGCTGCGATCGACGCTGAAAGAATCTTCTGCGGACCAAGGTGGGGAAGGTTCGGAGCAAGCGGGAGCATTAGGGATGTCCCCGCCGCCATCCATATCATCGCAAGACACTAGCGGATTGCGAACGGCGGCGGAGCCGAAGCCCGAAAAGTCAGGAGGATACCCACTTAACAAAAAATGGAGCCAGATTGCTCCTGCGGCTCCAGCAGCTGAGGAACCTTTTGGAGCCACTAACTCGGATCTCTTTGCGGAAGTGGAGGTCGCACAAGCCGAATTTGCCCCAGGCGGAATGGGGATGGGCGGAGCGCAGAATGAGCATAGCGATTCTTTGAATAGGAGTAGAAGGAGCGGTAGGGGTATCGGGATGGATAGTATGGGAATGGATAGCGAGGGAATGGCGATGGGCATGTCTGAGAGTCCTTCCCAGGACCGCTGGGAAAACAAGCCCGCCAGTCGCAGCGAGGCGAGCACGGCGGGTGGATATGGGCTGCCTAGCGATATAACGACGCTGCATTCGTCCGAGAGCAGATCAACGCGTGACAGGCCCATTCCTGGTTTGCCAAAAGCCCTCAAGTTGCTTGACGAAGAAGTCCGCAACCCTGAAGGCGTTGGCCCTGGAACCCCAGGTGACCAGTTCGACGTGATCGAGGATAACCCGTTTCGGCGTGTTTCCGAGCATCCGCTAAGCACGTTTTCGGTCGATGTCGACACCGCCAGCTACAGCAAGGTGCGTGAATTTCTTGTTCGTGCAAACCAGTTGCCTCGGCCTGACGCAGTCCGGATCGAAGAGATGATCAACTACTTTGATTACAACTACGAACCGCCTGCCGGCGACGCGGAACATCCTTTCGCCGCTCGCGCCGTTGTCACCGAGTGCCCGTGGAACCAGAATCATCGTCTCGCCCGGATCGCGCTAAAGGGAAAAGTGATTGAGCAATCCGAGCGTCCTCGCTGCAACTTGGTGTTCTTGCTGGACACTAGCGGCTCGATGAACCAAGCCAATAAATTGCCACTTGTCCAAGACGGCATGAAAATGTTGTTGGAGCAATTGAACGAGAATGACCGAGTGGCGATCGCAGTCTACGCCGGTTCCGCCGGATTGGTGCTCGATTCAACCAAAGTGAAAAACGGCAAGAAAGTTCGTAAAGCTCTGACGCAACTTTCCGCCGGCGGCAGCACCAATGGTGGCGCCGGAATCGCCTTGGCCTACCAAGTCGCTCGCGATCATTTTATCGCCGACGGCGTCAATCGCGTGATCCTGTGTACCGACGGTGATTTCAACGTCGGCACGACCGGCACCGACGCGTTGGTTCGTATGGTGGAAAAGGAAGCCAAGGGAGGCGTCTTTCTTTCGGTGCTTGGGTTTGGAATGGGCAACCATAACGATTCGATGCTTGAGCAAATCAGCGGCCGAGGCAACGGCAACTATGCCTTCATCGACAACGAAAAGGAAGCTCGCAAGGTGTTGGTTGACCAAACCAATAGCACGCTAGTGACGATTGCCAAGGACGTCAAATTGCAAGTCGAATTCAATCCAACGCAAGTCGACTCGTATCGCTTGATCGGTTACGAGAACCGAGTGCTGGCCAAAGAAGATTTCAATGACGACAAAAAGGATGCGGGCGAGATTGGGGCGGGGCATAGCGTCACCGCGTTGTATGAAATCGTTCCGGCTGGCTCCGAACCGGATGCGGCCAAGCCCAAGGTCGACGACTTGAAGTACCAAGCGAAGGTAAAGCCAACCAAGGCAGCTCAAAACGACGAGATGTTGACGATCAAATTGCGTTACAAGCAGCCTGACGGCGACACCAGCACCTTGGTCGAGTTTCCAGTCGCGGACGAGGGGAATGGTTTTGACAAAGCCGACAAGGAAACGCAGTTTGCCGCCGCAGTCGCCGGTTTTGGGATGCAGCTTCGTCGCAGCGAGTACAAAGGAAACTGGACGCTCAGCGATGTGATTCGCGTCGCACAAGCCAGTAAGGGCGAAGACCGCTTCGAATTGAGGGCCGAATTCATTCAGCTCGCCCAAAAGGCCAGCCAATTGATGGGCCAAGAATAGGGCGGGACGGCCCGGTGATACGGCCATTCTGGCCGTTAAGGACCGTCGGAACATTAAGTGTCGGTCCTCACTTGTAGCGGAAGTCGTCAAGACTTTCGTGCATCACGCCTCACGTCGAAACTCTTGACGAGTTCCGCTACGTCATGATTTTTCCGACGTTGCTAAGCCAGAGCATTGGGGCAGATCAATTTCCGGTTTTCTTTGACCGTGCCCGATAGCCGCCGCAATAACGGCAACTACAATTTCACACACTGGCCCCCACTCGCTGTGGGGGCAGTGTCACTGAAATGGCTTCCAGTTTGATGGTCAATTACTCGTTACAGTGCAAACGATTCGCCGTTGGGCTTCTTATTGCGATTGGATGGGGCGCGGACGCCAGCCACGGGGTTGCGCAACGGTATTACCCATCGCACTACTTTCAGCCCGGCAATGCAACGACGCAGACACAACCGCTCTCGTCACAACCGGATCGTTTCCAGCCAGTGACTCCCCAAGCAACGACGATCGACAAAATCGCCGCCGAAGCGGGCAAGGCAAATTTGAATCGCCCCTTCCCGCGACTGGCGGGTGAATTTGAATCTCAGCGAGCGCTCGTGCTCAGCGTTAGCGATTGGCAAGCCCATCACGCGGTGACCCTGCAACAGATTGTCGAAAAAACCTCCGGTCACACAAACGTATTGATATTGTGTAATCACCCCGAGCAACTCGTCGACGCAGTCGATTGGATCGCAAGTGGGAATGTGGCGACGGACCACGTCTATTTTTGCGAGATCGATCTCGACACGATTTGGATGCGAGACTTTGGCCCGTTGTTGGCCGAAGCAGAACAGGGCACCGAAGCGATCGACTTCTTTTACGAAGGCTCACGTCCCAAAGACGATGCGTTGCCGATCGTATGGGCCAATCGTACCGGATCAAAATTGGTCTCGGTGCCGTGGACGATCCAGGGCGGCAATTTGCTAAGCAATGGCCGAAGGGTCGCGTTAACGACGCATCGCATCTTTGAAGACAATCGAATCTCGTTCCCAAAACCGTGGCCCGGATTAGACCCCGAGGTGGAACGCCGAAAAATGGTGATCGACGAGTTCACGAAACATTGCAATTTGACGGAACTGATCGTGCTCGAGTCGTTGCAGAACGAAGCAACGGGGCATGTCGACATGTTCGCCACATTTTTGGCACCCGACCAAGTGGTGGTCGCACGCGTGGACCCACGATTTGATCCCGTCAACGCTGCGATCCTGGAACGAAACGCCGCGAGGCTAGAACGCGTGGTTGTGGAAGACCGGCCGATGCAAGTGATTCGTGTTGACATTCCGCCACGGCAAGGAACGTCATGGAGCGCCTACACGAATGTCATTCTAGCGAACGACTTGGTGTTGATCCCGACCTTTGACAGCGATCCACCGGAGATGGTCGCTGCGGCACAAGCCACCTATGGCCGGCTGCTTCCCAAGCACGCAATCAAGACGGTCGACATGAGCAGTTTGAAGGAATTGCAGGGCGAATTGCACTGTTTGTCAATGAATTTACCCGCCTTTGCCCCCATTCCTGATAACGTGATCGACTTTGCCAAGGCGGATCAGTATCGCCGTAGTGTTATCCAATCACAGCAGAATTAACGATCGGATACGCCAAAGCATCCTAGCACGCCGCTGCTTTTCCTGGTCCGCGCATAGCAAGTAGATCGATTGATTCTGAAAGTCGCCTTTCACTCCGCGAAAGTTGCGTTTTCTGAGCGTACTTTCGCGAAGCGAAAGGCGACTTTAATAAGTTCACAGCCAGGTAGCGAAACTCTTGGCGAGTTTCGCTACCTCGAGATGTGTCGTCCAAACCTGTTAGCGAAGATTGTCTTCTTTGCTGGCGACTTCGAGTTCTGGGATGACTCCCATGTAACTCATCAAGTCACCAATTTCTTTCAGACTCAATTCGTCCAGCAGTCCGCTCGGCATCACGCTGCTTGTGCTCGGCAGAATTTGATCCACTTGAGACTCTTCGACACTGGCGATGCGATTGTTGCTGTCACGCACCAACAAAGTGCCATCGCTTTGCGTGGTCACCAATCCGACAAGGACCTTGCCGTCCAATGTCAACACTTTTTTGCTGGCGTATTGGTCGCTCACGATGTGAGCGGGATACAGGATCGATTCCAAGATTTCTCGCTTGGTAAATCGTCGAGCAATCGAAGTCAGGTCGGGGCCGATTGCTTTACCAGTCTGACCTTGACGATGACATTGATCACATCGGCTCTTCACAAACATTTCGCGACCGTGATTCGAATCACCGTACCGGCCGGTGTCGCTTTCCAAGTAAGTGATCAGCTGATCGAGGTCCCAACGAGAATCGTCAGCGTTTGGCAACACGGCTTCAGGACGATCCGGGTAGGTTTTCGCAAACCATTTTTGCCAAGGTGCCATCGACATCTTCGCACCTTCGGGGCGTTGCATCCCGGTCCAATGTTCAAGCAATTGCTCGACACCTTCGAAACCTTGCTCGTTTTCTTGAGCGCGAACGCCGAGCAGGATCAGTTGGCGAATTGCCATTGGATCATCCGTGGCAATCGCAACCGACTTGAGTGCTGACAGCACGTCGCCCGATGTTTGATCGTCGAGAATGTTCAAACTGCGGACCAAGTAATCCCAGTTCTCGCCCTCGGGATCTTGTGCAAGTGCCATCGCAACGAGGCTACGTCGGTCGGGCTCGCTCCGCCAAACGGCTCTCAGATAGTCACCCGCACTCTTGTCTTTGCAGGTGGCCAACATTGCGGTGATGCCCGTGCGTAATCGTCGCTCGACATCTCCGTGTTGAGGTTCTTCGACCAGTTTGCGATCCAATTCGATTAACTTGGCTGCGGTTTCTTTGTCAATTGGCCGCGGCAACTTGAAGATTGCAGCCAGGGCGGCATTTCGCCACACGCTGCCTTGGTCTAAAATCGCTTCCACATCGTCGTCCGAAAGCGATTGAGCGAAATCTCTGGTGACGTTCGCCAAGTACATCGACAACGATCCGGCCGTCGATTGACCCGCTGCGTTCTCGTAGAACTTCAAAATTCGGAAGCGTTGTTCGGCGTCCCAGTCCTTCGACAAGAACTGCAAACACATTGCGACCAGCGAGCGGTCTTCGCTCGGTGCATCCGATTCGATGAAGGTCAGGGCACGGTCAGCCACTTGTTCCGCATTGAGATAGGCCGCCAGTCGAATCAGCGAATGATTCATGCGGTTGTCCCCAGCGGGGAATTCTTCGGCAATTTGATCTCGGAACGCAGTCACCTTCGATGGCGGCACTTTACCGCGATGCAGTGCGACCTCGGCGAGACGCAGTGCATCCGCGAAATCGGCATCACTTAAAAAGCCTGTCATCATTTCGCTAATCCGCGCCAACACCTCGATTGCGTTTGCTTCGGTTGGGTCCGCATTGATCAATGCCAACATTCCTAACACCGAAATGCGTGTGTCGTCGCTTTTGAGCACTTCGTCACGCCACAGGTTCAGGTGCGTACGTTCGAGCACGCGACGTGCGGTGAAGGCCAATGTGCGATCATCGGAAGCGAGTAATTCGAAAATCGGGTCAACCGTTTCGGGCATCTTACCGCTACGCAGCATTGCCTCGCAAACGGCTCGTTGAACGTGTGGATCTTGGTCGCTAAGCATCTCGCTCAACCGCGGTCCTGTTTTGGAACTTGGGTGCATTCCCATTACGGCCGCTGCACGTGCACGCACGGCCTCGTTGGGCGAACGACTCAGTTCCATGATCAATTCTTCGTTAGGAACCGGTCCGAACAATTCCATTAAATCGAGTGCACGCACGCGATAGTGCGGCGGGTTGTCATCGCTGTAGGCAACGCCGGCAACAAGTTGTCCCCATTCGCTGCCGAGTTCGCGTTTGATCGAAGCGATTTCTTGACGAGCCCAAGCCGATCCGATTTGAGGTTGGCGTACAGCGGCGGCAATGCCACTGCCTAAGTTCTTCATCCGTTCAGGAATCTCGCCCTTGTAAACAACACGATAGACACCGCCGGAGGTACCTCGGCCACCTGTGCTAAAATACAATCCGCCATCAGGTCCAACATCAAGGTCGGTGACGTTCAGTGGTTGGCCTTTGAGAAAGACTTCGCTATCGGCGATGTAGCCAGAGCCGCGTTTCTTGAGCCGTACGTTTAAGATCCGGCCTTCGGACCAATCCGCCAGGAACAGTGTGTTTTGGTAGCGGACCGGGTACATGTAATGTTCGTAGCTAATCGCGCCTGTCGGGCTTCCGCGACCGGTGTCCAACAAGTTTGGCAGACGGTCGACAAAGTGTTCTGGCCACTTGGCCCATCCGGTGCGCCAACCAAATTCGGCACCCTCGGTGACATCAAACAGGGCGGTTGGGCGATACCAAGCGGTACCGATGTCGGCTTCCATATCCGAATCGTGGACGAACATGCCGCCCGAGGAATGGAAGGCCAAGTCGTAGACGTTGCGAGTCCCGCCAGCGACACGTTCCACAATCGAACCGTCGATATTGGTACGAATAATCGTGCCGCCGGGTGCCTTGACTCCTACCGCATGACCGCTGGGGTCTTCATAGCGTGGCAGGATGTCGCCTTCGTAGCTGTCATTGTAAGTTTCGCCTGGGCCCGTTTTGCCCATTGCATGCGTGTGGCTTCCCAGCGTCACGTAAATCATTCCATCGGGGCCAAGTTGCAACCCGTGGGCGCCGTGCTCTCCGACGGGACCTTTGAATTTAACGATGGCACGTACTTTTTCTAGCGATCCGTTTCGGTCGGCGTCGGTTAATCGATACAACGCATGGCCGTCGGGACCATCGCCGGTGACAAACACTTCGCCATTGAGTGCCAAGATTCCTTGGCATGATTTGACTTTGTCACAATAAGTACGCACGAACTCGGGAACACCGTCTTCATCGCGATCAAAGACAAGCAGCAGTGGCCCGTTTTCCTGAGAAACGATGATGTGTCCAAACTCGTTGAACGTCATGGCGATGACCGAGCCGACTTGCTCGTCATCGAGGACGCGTTGAACGCCGAAGCCACGTTGAATCTGAAATCGTTCGCGTTGATCGGTCTGCTCGGCAACTTTGACATTTTCGTCCTGGTCCCATGGCACGGTATCGCCAAGTTCACCAAACGAGGATGCACTTCCCCAAAGTCGGTCGTTGTGTAAGACCGTTTCCCAAGTGGCAACTTCTTCGGTGCTGGTTCGCCATGAAGGATCGCTGCTGAATGTGTACCATTTGTCAGTGCCCTCGGGTAAAACGGAGACGCGAGCTGCCAGGGCGGCTTTGTCGCCGTGAGTATTCACCACGCGGATCGCGACAATATTCCGGCCCACTTCCAAATGATCGGTGATGTCATATTCGTCGATTTGACGTGACGATTGGCCGGTGCCGATTTTGCGACCGTTGACGTACAATTCGTACTCGTCGTCGGCTGCAATCTCGATCTGTCCTTTGGCGGGGACTTTCAGGTTCAAGGGCTTGCGAAACAAGCACGTTGCACCCTCTTTGATGGGCGTGTCGATTGTGGTGTTGTCAGCCCAAATCCATTGAGCCTCCGCTGCCGATAGCGTCGCACCAGCGCTGGAGGATACCAGCACCACAAATAGGGTCGTTGCAATCCGTAATGAACAAGATCGCGCGAACGATTTGGAGTAGCCTTCCATGGCAATTCGTTATCTCGGGAGGGGATCGGTTGGGTTCAGACCATGCAGGTCGTTTTGGAGGTTAGGTAGGATTCGCAGACAACGCAATAGAGAAAAATTCACCCCCCAAAGTGAGTCAAGCGATTCCCTATGCGTCCGCTTTCTCCTCGGCAGCCTTCTCCTCGGCAGCACTGGGTCTTAGATAGCGCGGCACCAAAGCGAATGGATCGGTGAACATCGATTGGCGTGCGGCACGAAGGGCGACTAGACCGACGCCAAATGCATCGACTGCGGTACGCGGCTGTAAGCGGGCGGCGTACTTTGCAAAGGGTTTGCTATCGCCCGCGATACTTACTTGCGATTCATCAGCAGACGTAAGTAATTCGCCCCAAACGTCTCCGCTGACGATGTCGACCGACGGTGGACAGGGAGTCCACGTGGAGGGAATCGCGGTTAAATCGGGCAGGATTTCGCCGCGACTGAACTGTCCGGTGAAAACTTGGCCTCGATAGGCGTCCAAACCAACTCGCAATACGTCCACATTGGGCGTTTCGGAAAATACCACGGCCGCGACCGACGCAAGCGAATCGACAGCGACAAGCGGCAATTGCAGGGCGTAACTCAACATCTTTGCTGCGGTCACGCCGATGCGAAGGCCGGTAAAGGATCCTGGACCGGCGGCAACCGAGACAAAATCAAGCGTTTTTTTTTCAGCCCGGCTCCATGCCAGCATTTCGTCGAGAACCGGCCCGATCGCTGCAGCAGTGCGTATTTGCTCACCTATTTGGCGTTGCATCAGCACGTCTTCGCCGCTCATCAGTACAGCCGAACCGGATCGTCCCGTGGTTTCGATGGCCAATTGAATCGGCAATTCACGAGAAATTACGGCTGTCATAATTGTTTTGCGTTACAGAAACGGGGGAGCGTGGGCAAATAATGGCAGCGAAATACCCGCAGACAATTCCTTGCAATTCCGCTGCATTGCCTATGATCCCCACAATGTAGCTCATTCGGTAGACTTGATAATGCCGGACGGGATTGCTTCGAGGCGAGGAAATCTTGTCAGAAGCAAAATACTTGGGATTGCCGAAAAAAAACGCATTAAACTACACTTCGGGCTTGGCATTCGCATGTTACGTTTTGCACAAAGGGGCGAGTGCGAAACAGTGAATCAAAACATCTCCGCTTTGAGATCTTAGAGTCGCGTCGTTTCGTCCCCGTCAACCGTTTTCCCTGTTCCATTGCTCTCCACCTCCGAGTCTTTTAGTGAAACGCGCGCTGATCAGTGACATTCACGGCAACCTTGAAGCACTGAATGCAGTGTTGGCCGACATTAAGACGGTCGGTGTCGACGAGATCTTTTGTCTTGGTGACATCATCGGTTATGGTCCGAATCCATGCGAATGCCTGGACTTGGTCATGAAGAGTTGTCTTGCCACGATCTTGGGCAACCACGACCAAGCCGCGTTGTTTGATCCCGAAGGTTTCAACCCGATGGCTCTTCAGGCGATTTACTGGACACGTGACCAGTTAGACAATGGCCCGGGGTCGGCTCAGCAGGTGAACACTCGATGGGACTTTCTTGGTGAGTTACCTCGTCAGTTGGACCGCGACGAATATCGCTTTGTTCATGGTTCGCCTCGTGATCCCACCAACGAATACGTTTTCCCCGAAGACATTTTCAATCAGCGAAAAATGGAAATGTTGTTTGCAAAGCTCGAGCATGTTTGCTTCATGGGGCACACCCATTTGCCCGGTGTGTTCACCACCGAGTGCGAGTTTGTTTCCCCTGCAGAATGCGACTACGTCTACCATTTAGGGACGCATAAAGCGATGATTAACGTTGGTAGCGTCGGTCAACCGCGTGACGAAGACAATCGAGCTTGTTACGCAATTCTTGATACCGATACGAAAACGGTCACCTATCGACGCGTCGAATATGATTTCAACGTGACGGCGAATAAAATTTACGCGATCCCAGAATTGTCCGACGCTTTGGGCGATCGAATCAAGCACGGACGATAGCGAGCGTTCTAGGTGACGCGAGAACGGATTTGGCGTTAAGATTACGATGATTCTTTTCAGGACAGATCGTTCGCTGGACCGTTTTTCCGTTTTAACCTGAGCTTTTAAATTGACCCGGACCGCCATTCTTAGTGATATCCACGGCAACCTCGCTGCCTTGCGAGCAGTACTCGCCGATGTTGAGTCCAATGATGTGGATCGCATCGTGTGCCTTGGCGACGTCGTCGGTTACGGTCCTCAGCCATGTGCGTGCCTAGATCAAGCGATTGAGTTTGACTTTTGCGTGCTTGGCAACCACGACAGCAGTGCGTTGTTTGACCCCGAAGGCTTTAACGTCGCCGCGGAACAGGCAATCTTTTGGACCCGCGCCCAACTGGAGTGTGGTCGAGACGGGCCCGAAGCGAGTCGACGGCGGATGGAATTTCTGTGCAAGTTGCCTCGCACCGTCCGCGAAGGAGGAGTGTTGTTCGTTCATGGTTCGCCTCGCAGTCCCACGAACGAGTACGTCTTTCCGGAAGACACACAGAATGGCAAGAAGATGGAAAAGCTGTTTTCCATGATCCCGCATCTTTGTTTCCAAGGTCACACGCACGTGCCGGGAATTTTTACCCCCGATTTGCGATTCGTGCGACCAATGGAATTGGCTGGTGGTTACAGCGTTGCTGATAAAACGCAGCGGTTGATGATCAACGTCGGCAGCGTCGGGCAACCACGTGACGGTGATTCGCGGAGTTGTTATGTGTTGTACGATGAAGAAGTAATCGAATTCCGCCGCGTGGAATACGACATCGAAGAAACGGTCAAAGAGATCGAAGCGGAACCGGAACTCGATAACTTTCTTGGTTATCGTTTACGCGAAGGCCGCTAGGAATTCGGTCGATACAACGCAGTTTTACTTACGATAACTGAGTAGCGTTTGCATCATCTCTTCGGCACTGACGCGAGACAGCTTTGCGATGTCCTCGCGATCGGTATTGTCGCCGAACTCGTAGGTCACTGCGGCGACGTTCAGCACGCGATCGACCCAGGCCTTGGATGTCGTTCGCTTGGAATTGTGCGTTTTGTCGAGGTTCACCGAATAGGAGGGCAACCGCTGATCGAATCGGTTCAACCAGGTCGCGGTGAAGTTCTTGGGAAACATGTTATCGACGTTTTGAGTGAGATAGAAAACGTCTTCGTAAGTGGAATGAAAATCCAGAACGAGATACAGCGAATTGTGGCCACGACTCTTCAGGTCGAGTAATTCTTTTCGCAGCACTCGTGTTTCAGGCTCGCGAAATGGCCCCCAATCGCGGTTCAAATCGACGCTGTTCGCATTGCACCGCCATCGTCCTTGGTCCACCCCATCGGGGTTTGCGTTGGGCACGACGACGACGTGAAACGAGCGACGAAAGCGTTCCGCCAACTCTGTTTTTGCCGCGATCGCTTCGGCAAACCGCATCAGCCCAATCGCGCCGGTGGTTTCTGGCGGATGAAGTCGCCCCATGATGAAAACATAGCCAGGTGACTCGGCTTGCGCGTCACCAATGACCAGCTTGGAAATCGGACGTCCTTCGACGCTGCTGCCACACACAGAGCGGGTCACGTAGGACAGCGTTGCCAATTTCTCGGACCATCGCTCGGTATCTTCGTTTGAAATCAGTTCTTGTGCTGAAACCCATAATATCTCGGGGCCGACATCCATCTGCAAAACGAGTTCGGCTCCGCTAGGGTGCACCGAAGAAACCAAGTGCTGGCCATCTCGCCAAATGATTCCGTCGTTGCTGATACGAGGCGTGTATCGATGAGTCCCACCTTCGTAACGCAGGTGCATCTTGATGTTACATGTCTCGCTCGAGCGAACACGGAACGCGTACCAAGCACTGTTGTTAATCGGTTTACGCTCTGGACGAACGACCAGTTCATACTGCCTCGGCGTGATCTCGAAGCATTCGTTGAGTCGACCTCCACAAAAATCGCTATCGATTTGAATGGATTGGTCCAGTGACTGAAACGTGGTCGTCGCGATCGAGGGATCGAGAGGATGCAGCGAGGCAGAGACAGTCGATTTTGGCGTTACCTCGACGCCCGTGGCTGGCACCGTATTGACAAAAAGTAGTAGATAAAGAGAAAGGGAACCTAGAGGAATTGCTAATAGAACGGTGAGGTGCAAACGGCGAAAACCAATAGGACCGTACATAGCAAATTCTCCGGGAGGGCGCTTCCTTAGTACTTACAACTCTTTCAGATCAATTACCCTTTGGGACAGAGAACTCGAACGAACGGCATCTAAACAGGGAATTTCAGCAAAATACCGAGACTTTAACCGGATTGTGACGGTCCTAAGCAGGTCAATATGTGCCATTCCACAAAAGGATGTGAGCCGACGTCGCTGGCCACGGGCAGGTTTCTTGCAATATTGACGGGCCCGCGGCTAGCGCCGTCGGCTCACAAAGGGATCGACGTTTCATCGGTATATTACCGTTCTACCTACCTACTTCCAATCGTATCTGTGTCCGACGTTATTATAATTAAATAAAACTCTATATGTTTTATATTATTCGAACCGGTAACCCACACCATATACAGTTTGAATAATTTGCGGATGTTTGGGATCCGCTTCAATTCGCTTTCGCAACTGGCTGATGGTTTGATCGAGTGTTCGCGTATTGAGCGGGTGTGTCTCTTGCCACGCCACTCGAAAAAGCTCGTCACGGTCGACTACTTCGCCAGGCTTACTGGCCAGCAGTTGCAAGATCCGCAGCTCACGAACGGTCAATTCGATCGATTCGTCATCCCGCATCGCACGCATTTTCTTGGGCATCACGTGGAGTGTTCCCATCTTGAAATCGTGCTCGGGAAGCGAAACGTGATCCGCTGCGAGCTCGAAGCCACGGATACTTCGGCGAGCAATCGCGCGAATGCGAGCGACGACTTCTTTGGCGCCAAAAGGTTTTGCGATGTAATCGTCTGCACCTAGTTCGAGCCCCACAACTTTGTCAATTTCTTCGGCTTTGGCGGTGATAAACAAGATCGGCATTGTCGGGTCGATGCTCCGAAAATGGCGACAAAGGTCATAACCACTTAGCCCGGGCATCATCACATCCAAGCACGCGCATTGAGGTCGATCGCGATCGAACGAACACTTTGCCTGATGCCCATCGGCAGCTTGGGTCACCGAGTGTCCCTCCGCTCTCAAAATTTCGGCGAGTGCCGCTCGGGTATAAGGATCATCTTCGGCGATCAATATTTTGAGTTGCATAAGACTATTGTTTGGTGTTTGCCGTGGTGATTCGTCCGAGCTCGGGTTCGAAAGATTGTTCTAAATGTCGACTGCGATTCTCAGCTCAAATTGAGTTCCGACGTCGGTATGTCGAATCAATAGTCGCCCGCCATGTCGCTCAGCAGCGATCTTTGCGATGGCTAGGCCGATGCCGGTCCCGCTCGGAGCGTTGACTGAATCATCCAAACGAAAGAAAGGGCGAAAGATTTTGCGGTGATACCGCCGCGGAATTCCAGGGCCGCGGTCCGCGACCTCGATCACGAGTTCGTTTGCATCGATCTTTGACGCGACACGAACATACTTTCCATCGGCCGCATACTTTTCAACGTTGCTGAGCAAATTAACCAGTACCATTTCCAATATGTCCGGATCGACATTGAGCATCACATCCAAATTCGCATCACGCTCGACTTCGATACCTAATTCTTGGAAACGGGGCGTGAATTGTGCCAATGTATTGTCGATCACGGCATCAACATCGGTCGCTTTCCGCGACGGCGCGCGAACATTATGTTCATCACGCACCATCTCTAAAACTCCGGAAACCAAGCGTCCTAGTCGCCGGCTTTCGCTATCGATCACACTCAGTCGTCGCCCGATCGAATTGCCCAGTTCACTCGTGGGCATCTTTTCGAGATCCGATTCGGCGAGTTCAGCGTAGAGGCGGATATTGGTTAGCGGGGTTCGCAGTTCGTGCGAGACTTGCCCAGCAAAACTGACTCGATTTCGTGCAGCATGCATTTGTCGCTGGACACTCGTCATCACATATGCCCCGAGTGCTAACAACGTCACGCCCAATCCTGTGATCGATAGGATCGTCGCGAGCGAATCGGAACGCGGCACCAATGGGGTTGCGTTGTTGTACTGAAGTTTCCAATGGGACAACGGCGAAGATAGCGACACCGTCGCGATCGGGTCGTCGGTCGTTTCGAGATCGTCGCCCCAACGATAAACGATCTGGCCCGCCTCATCCACGAGCGAGGTGCAACTCGCTGGGACGGCCGTTTCGATCGAATCGATGGGGCCAGCAGAATCCAAAGCGATCAACGTTTGATTGTCAGGAAGTGCCGCGATGAGCTCTGAAACCCAACGAGCACGCTCCAGCAAAACGCCAATCGAATCCCCGTTACTTTTCAATAACCAGAGAATCAATTGGCTGCCTTCGTCCATGTACCACACCTGCCACCGAATGATCGTCGCGACCGGTTTTTCAGCGGACTTAGATGAACGCGAATTTGCACCTGATTGTTTTTTCACGAGCGACGCTTCGCTGGTCTGCGACCCGTTTTCCTTGATCTCGATATCGGGGTTACTTGCGATAATCGCAGGAAGTGCAGCGTAGAGTGCAATCGACTCGGGATCGTCCGCAACCGGTTTTGGCGGATAAACGATCACGCCTTTTGCATTGGCAAAGAAGCATTGGCGAACCGCTGGGTCATGCCGAGTGACCTCTTCTAAGTGGCCGAATACATTGCCGGGACGTTCGAGCTTTTCTGTGATCCGACGTGCTTGACCTGACAGCACTTCTGCAAGCGAGTGGTCGATCTCAATCAATCGCGATTCGAGTACGGACGTCATCTGCTGCTGAGCGGTTTCACGTTGCCGCCGCAGCAGTGATGACGTTCCCCAGCCCAGCAGCACCAGCGGCGCAGCGACAAGAACGAGCAGGGCAATCAGCAGCCGATGAGTCATGGAGAGAGGGGAAGTGGGACGAGAGGAGTGAAGAGCAGGGTGCAAAGGGCGGAGAGGACTATGCAATTCTAATCAAAACGCCATCTCCGCGTTTCGCTACTTGCTTCTCTAGCACTACTCTTTCGGGACTTCGACCGAGTATGCCTGCTGCGACTGAACCTCGTTCTGGTAGCCCCGCATGACTTTGCGGTTTCTCGCCCAGTCGCGGTTGTTATCCACATTAAGCGATTGCAGCCGATTCACCTCGATATTTTTCTCCAACTCAGGGACCACAAAGTTGACATTGTTTGTTTTGCAATCCGCTGCACACTGAAGCAGCATTTTCGTGTTGTGGTTGAGCAATTGTTTTGCATCATCGACCTGTCCAGCATCTCGTAGCGCGGTGGCTCGAATGTTGTTTTCATTCGCGATTTGCACGGCGCAAAATGCGTAGGTTTCTAGGTCGCGATCTTTCTGCACCTCAGCAGCCACGTTACTGAAACGCACCGCAATACTGCTGGTTAATTTATCCCTCGTCTCGGATGTCATGTTTTGGTATTTTACCGACACATCGACGAGCGGTTGTGTTTGTCCCGCTTCTCCCGCGTCAACCTCGACTTCCAAAACAAAGTAGCGTTCCTGACGCGAGTACAGTTGGGCCAAGGGAATGTGAACGGTATTGCCGGTGATGTCGGCACTGGTGCCTAAGACGCGAACGGGGCGTACGCCGGACGCGACTGTCGCCACGATTTCGAAATCGCAGGCCACCACGCTCATCAATTCTTTGAACTCGCTATTAAACACAGCGATGAGATCGTCCGCTTTTTCGACGAAAATGTGGTTGCCACTTCCGGCGCTGGCCAATTTACTCATCAAGTCTTCGTTGTATCCGAGACCCAGTCCGAGCGTGCTGACGCTGATACCCTCTTTGACCAGTGAAGCCCCGAGTCGTTGGAGTTCGCGAGGGCTTTTGGGGCCAACGTTTGCGATCCCATCGGACAACAGGATCACGCGGTTGACGGCATCGGATCCGATAAATTTGCGTACTTCGGCGGCCCCTTTGCTGACGCCTGCAAACAACGCGGTATTGCCGTCGGCTTTAATCCCACGGATTTTGGCAATGATCGATTGGCGATCCGTTGCCTTGGTCGCTGGCACCAAGACTTCGGTCGACGAGTTGTAGAGGACCACGGAAACGATGTCGCTGTCTTGAAGTCGACTGATTGCGGCAATCGCAGC
>CAXBHV010000009.1:0-19824 GCA_963974855.1 uncultured Rhodopirellula sp.
CGTCCGCTTTCAGCCAAGTACGCAAGGTCAAGGTGAGCGTCGAACCACATAGAACAAACCTTGAAAAAGATTGTCGCTAAATCACTAGCTTAGCGACTTCGCGAGTGGAATTCCCCGTGGGAGTTCAGTTGCAACCGTAAAACATTCCGCCTGAAAAGACTTTAGTTCGCAATCCATGAAAATGGATTACGCCCTGCTTTGGCATGCTCCCATCGCGAACGAAAACGCATTACAACGGATTTTACGTGTGCTATTGTCAAATCGCAAGACACGAACTTTGTTCGTCAGGGCAACTCAGTGTTTGATTTTAGGTTGTCTGGTGCGTAGTATTGGTTTGCTGCATTAACGGAGTGCATTTAACCTTACGGAGATATATCAGTGACCAATCCCGCAGACGGGGAATTGCTCGCCATTTTGGCGAAGATTCCTGATCCTCGCGGGCGAAAGGGACGAGGCCATTCTTTAGCTGCCATGCTGGCGGCGACTATCTGTGGCCTGCTCACCGGTGC
The DNA here is from genome assembly GCA_963974855.1 of uncultured Rhodopirellula sp. Taxonomy (GTDB): domain Bacteria; phylum Planctomycetota; class Planctomycetia; order Pirellulales; family Pirellulaceae; genus Novipirellula. The sequence goes on from CAXBHV010000009.1 coordinate 510, forward strand.
GACCGGCTGCACGGCCATTGCTCAGTGGATTCGTGATCAAGAGCCAAGCTTTTGGCATGCGATCGGCTTTGGCCGAAAGCTTCCGACGGCCAATTGCTATCGCTCGATTTTGATCGACCTTCCTCCGGAAACGCTTCAGAACGCCATCTCTCAGTGGGCGCAGCATCTACTCGGTGAAAAACCTGTAGCAGAGAAGCACCGTGGAATCGCGATTGACGGCAAAACGCTCACTGCGGATCAGTGGAAAGGGCGGGGACCGTACGGCAAGAAAACAAAGAAACGCGTTGTGCCGATGTTCAAACGGGTTCAAGCTATATTGGAGCCGTATTTTGCACTCAACGACAGTTGGTTCGCAGGCGAACGGCAAATTCTAAAACTGGTCAAGAACGTTGCCAATCGCGCCCAAATTCCATCGATGGTAACACCCCATGTTCTGCGTCATACGTTCGCCACACTGGCTTGGCAGAAAGGGATTTCACTGGCGGCCGTTCAGATAGAGCTCGGGCAGGACAGGCTCGCAACCACGGAAATCTACCTAAACCCGACCGAAGGGCACGTCATCGAAGAATTTCGAAATAAGAGGTAGTGGCTTTTTATGGCAGTTACGTGCCCACGAGGCCAAGGAAACGAGCGAACGCTTGTGCTTTCCATCAGAACCATCGGCCCCTGATTTATCGCTTACAGTGCCCCCTTCTTGGATGAGGGCTCACGAAAGACGAATTGCCCAAGCGGTAGTAACGGCTCCAAGTGCGGATTGGCAGCAATACGCAAGCAGTAATTGATGAATTGCTATAGGTTCATACATGAGGACATGTGGCGTTTAAAACTTGCCATTCGGAACTTATTCGTGCTAGTATCTGCGAAATGAAGATGTTGCTATCGTTTGATCTGCGTTGACATCCAGATTGTCAGCTGGATTTCGCCAGTCAACGGCGAGTAACCGTCGGGCCTCCAAGCTCTCGAAACTCGGTCTTCGGGTTCGCTTATTCATGCTGGTGCGGACTAGCTTACGATTCATTTTGAGTCTCGCGGAGGTGGTACTCGGATTCCGTAATCTTGAATCTAGCCTCCTCGACAGGGGGGTGCCACCCCTTCAAGCGATATACGACACAGAAGGGCGCAACTTATTCGACACGTCGCGAAACAATGACAAGCAAATGAAATCAAACCTGAGGAAGCTTGCTGAAAAATGGCCTTCGCGGCGTAGACTTTCTGCAATTCAACTTTATTGGAATTGGTCGGTATTCGCTTGAAGGTTCCTGGCTTCGCATTGTCGTAGCTGCCCGATCCAGAATCGGTAAAAATGGCGTTTGAATTTGATCACGTCATCTAGTAACAACAGATCAGCGAGTGCGTTTATTGCCCGAATAGATCGTCGAGACCGGCATCGGCTGAGGCAGGCTGGCTGGGAAATGGAGTCATCGAATAGACGCCTACATGCATTGGCTCGCCTGACGACTGGTCGAGATAAATGTCTCCTTCTGCCGCGCCATTGGCGAGAGTGATCGCAATGCTGATAATCTCCCCAGGATGCACAATCGCGGGCACTGGAAGTTCACGCTCCAATTCCCTGGGATCCGTGAACGGGATTTCAATAGCAGTGATGCGATTCGTTTCCGGAACGAATGGAGAACTTGTCGATGCCGTCGAACCTATCACTCGAGACGGATTTAGCGAGGCACCAAAGATCGCAACTTGACGCTCCCCGTCGTTCTGAACTGTAACAACATAGCGGGCGGCTGACACTCGTCGAAATCGAACTAACTTCAGCCGAGGACTGGCGAAGTATTGATCAAGATTCTTTAGCCGGAGTTGGAAAGCTTCATTCTGGGCTGCAAGGCGTTCATTCTGATTGACGGCCGCATTCGCAATGCGATTTGCTATATCGGATTGCTCGCATCCATAGACGGAGATGCTGCATGTAATAACAAAACCGATCAATGTGGCAATCCAACCAACACCCGTCGCGGCCCATGTCACCGGCATAGTTTCGTTAATTGGTTGTTGGTACAGTTCGTTTCTTCGGGGCATTATTAATTCTCCTGAACGAGGTGTTGCAGATTGTCGCTTTAAGATTGAACTGTGGATAGTGTGGCGCTGAAGTGTTGCATTTGCGGATTTTGCGTGTCACGATTTAAAGCCTTAAGCACTGCTTAGGAGACAAGCCTATCTAAAATTTCTCTTCCCATTTGCCCAAGTACTGGGTCATTTCTATGGTTCAGTATGCTCATTGCAACACAAGGAAAAAGCGTCAAAGGGACGCAGCAATATTTCGATCAGGTGCTCACCCAGGGTGATTATTACCTCGGGCAAGAAATCGGTGGTCAGTGGCATGGCCGTGGTGCTGAAACGCTCGGGCTCGGTCATGGAACGGATGTCACCAAAGAGCAGTTCAGTGCCCTCCTCCAAGGCGTTCATCCAACCAGGGGTGAGAAACTCACTCAACGTAATCGCCTAGATCGTCGACCCGGTGTAGACCTAACCTTCTCGGTTCCCAAAAGCGTGACATTGGCCTGGGCAATCAACGGTGATGAACGCGTCGTTGACGCTCTGCGTGAAGCGGTTCACGAAACGATGTCTAAAGACATCGAGCCGCTGATGCAACGTCGTGTTCGTCATGGCAACCATGCTTTCACCAAAGAACGAACGCGAACGGGCAAGCTGATTTATGCAGACTTTTTGCACAAGACATCGCGACCCGTTGATGGCAAGCCCGATCCCCATTTGCATATTCATGCATTCGTCATCAATTGGACCGAGCAAAACGGCAAACACTACGCCGGTGAGTTCGAGGAAATCGTACGGCAACGGCCAAGTTTGCAAGCGAAGTTCGAGGCTCGACTTGCTCGAAAGTTGAGCCACAACCTTGGATACACCGTGGCGCGGGTGAAATACCGTCAAGCGGGACGAATGAAAGAAGGATGGGAGATTTCGGGGCTGCAGCGGGAGACCATTGAAAAGTTCAGCCGCCGCACCGAGCAGGTTGAAGAGTATGCGAAACAGCACGGTGTGACCGACGCTGCCGAGAAAGCGACCCTCGGGAAAAAGACCCGCGAAAAGAAGGATCAGGGAACGTCAGTAGATCAACTTCGCCAGGAGTGGCATTCGCGACTGACCGACGCCGAGCGTGATGCGTTTGGCAAGCTGCTCGATGGATCAAGCCGCGATGACACAGGGACCGAACAGCAGTCGGCTGAGAAATCGCTTCAATTCGCACTCGATCATCATCTATACCGCCAATCTACGGTCGAGCGTCATCAAGTGATTGGCACGGCGCTTGAGCACGGCGTCACACTCACGCCAGAGATGGTCGAGCAGACTGCGGATCGAATGCAGCTCATTGAGCGGACGCGAAGCGTGGAGGGTGCCGAGCGCAAGTTTCTGACGACGCGTGAGGTGCTCGCCGCCGAAAAAGAAATGATCGATTTTGCACGCAGTGGCCGCGGAACACGAAAAGCAATCGGCAAGGAAAAACATGTCTTCAAACGAGAGATGTTGAACGATCAACAGAGAGCCGCTGTCAATCATGTGCTGCAATCTCGCGATACCGTCACGGCGGTTACGGGTGGTGCGGGAACCGGCAAATCGTCACTGATGGAAGAAGCGGCCGAAGCGGTGCGGGGCAATGGGAAGGAAGTGTTCGCGTTTGCCCCCAGCACGGGCGCTCGTGAGGTGCTGCAAGAAAAAGGGTTCAAGGAAGCTCAAACCGTCGAATACTTGCTTCGAAATAGTGAGTTCCAGTCACGTGTGAAAGATCAAGTCTTATGGATTGACGAAGCTGGGCTACTGGATGTGAGATCGATGCGTGGAGTGTTCAAAGTTGCCAAGGAGCAAAACGCCAGGATTGTGCTTTCGGGTGACACCCGTCAACACGCTTCGCCGAGACGCGGTGAAGCGATGCGACTACTGGAAAAGGAAGCGGGCTTGAGTATTGCTCGTGTGGAAGCGATTCAGCGTCAAAAGGGCCAGTACCGTGGAGCGGTGGCATTAATCAGCCGCGGCCATGATGTCGTCGATGAGCGAACCGGCAAGACCGGTTTGCTGGCCGGTTTCGACATGCTCGACAAGCTAGGGAAAATCAAAGAGGCTTCTCGAGAGGAGCGTCATGAACTGCTTGCCACGCAGTACTTGAAAGCGGAAGCAAAAGGACGATCGACGCTTGTTGTGGCGCCGACGCATGCCGAGGCGGCCGCCGTAACCGAACACATTCGCGAGGGACTTCGAGCAACCGGAGCGATCGACCCTGAGGAGCATACGATCCCGAAACTGCGATCAGCCAATCTTTCGGATGCTGAGAAAGGGGATGTGGCCACCTACTCAGGTCGTGACGGCGACATCATTCAGTTTCATCAGAACGCGAAGGGTGGATTCAAACGGGGTGAACGCTATCGCATTGGCGCTACGATTGATGGAATAGTGCAGCTGACTTCGATCGATCAGCAGCGAACAACGTCCCTACCGCTAAAGTGTGCGGAGCGGTTTGAAGTTTACGGCGAAACGCAGCTTGGGCTATCGGTGGGTGATAAAGTGCGGTTCAGTCTTGGCGGAACCGGTATCGACGGAAAGCAGCGGATCAGCAACGGTCGATTGGATGAAATCAAAGGGTTCGATCGGAATGGCAACCTGTTATTGAAAAGCGGATTCACGGTGGATCGTCAATACGGTCATCTGGATCTGGGGTACGTCGTGACAAGCCACGCCAGTCAGGGAAAAGACCGCAAGGTTGCAATCGCTGCGATGGGTGCGGAATCTCTGCCCGCTATCAATGCGAAACAGTTTTACGTCACGGTGTCGCGGGGCAGCGAGGATGTCACGATTTACGTCGATGACAAGACGAAGGTGCGGCGAGCCATTGAGCGATCTGGCGAACAACTTTCCGCGACCGAGCTGGTTTCTACCGCCAATGAGCCCCCTACTCCACAAAATGCTCGTTCTGCTGAGTACGAGCAACGGCGTGGGTATGGAATGCTGAGGACCTTCCGAGATCGATTGCTCGCGTGGTATCGCGAGAGCAAACAGCACGAGACAACGCGAGAGCCTGTGGGCCGTCACCGTGGTGATGTTTTTTCTCAGGGGCTTGGATTTGGTATGACACCCGAACCTGGTAGGAGTCGTTAAACATGGGCGAGGCTGCGAGAGCCTTCGATGGTCACGGTCGAAGCAAACTTTTCCAAAGCATTCCGAAAGCTATTCCCCAAAAGGAGGAGCCGGAGGTGCCTTGGCAAAAGGTTCACGCCGGTGCGATGCCACCGATGATGTTTGAATTGCGGTTCAGTGATGGCCAGATCATAAGTTACCCGTTCAATGATCTACGGCAAGTTCGATTTCGCGACGCCGGTCACATCGAACTGAGCATTCTAGGGATGGAGCGTCTACTGGTGACCATTCGTGGTCGTCACTTGCGCGAGTTGGCGGGACTACTCAGCTGCGGCATGGTTCGGTGGATCGAAGAAATCGACGAGCGCGATCTGGATCGACCTGAGGAAAGCCCAACGGTCGTAAGCATCAGCGTTCAAATCGTTGAGAGCAATTAGGGTGCCAACTAGCAGTTTTTCGCCCAGTCCACAGTTGTGGACTGACATACAAGCGTCTTCCGATTGTTTACACCTAGCCGCTTGGGTCTTTTTGCTTGCGTCTAGTGTTCCGAGTTGCGATACTTTTCTTCACCTGAGATCGTCCGTGTGGGCTGAGGCTGACCGATTCGTGTTACTCAATTAACCCTGCAATACGCGAATAACTCAGGTTTTGCATTATTTCCTTAAGTTATTTCAAGCAAGCGAACGCTTGTTTAAGCCCTAGTCCCTAGTTCTGTAGAGAGATTGAAATGATGGTTCCCATCCGTTTGCCGGTCATCGGCATTCTAACGCTTGTTACATTTGCCTCTCACAGCCACCCTAGCGTGGGAAATGAAATCGGCATTTTTGCTCTTACAGCAAATCGGCAATATCATGATCCACAGCCTCCCCGTGATCATCCTCGCGATGGGGATCTAGCGTACCGGGAATTTGTTCGGCAAGCATTTTTGTTGTCAGCTCGAGAAGAGTTTGGCTTCGCGACGCGAGACGAGACACTACTCGAGTCGGTTGATCGAGATTCGCCGGAGACCTTCGACATCGTTGTGGCTGCCAAGAGATACCACGGTTTGGAGATCAAGGTCTCACGAGACGGTAAGGTTTTGCAAGAAATATACGTCAGAGATATGCTGAAAAATGCCACCGCATACCAGGCGATTGCGCACACCTGTGAATGGCGTTCGCACAGGCAGTTTGCGGGGATGCTTGAGAAAGCGGGCTACACACGCCAGCCAAATAAGTGGCACGCGTCGAAGGAATTATCGCCCGAGACAGAGGCCTTGCTGCTGCAAATGAACAGCATTTCTCAGTTCCGAGCCATTCGCGAAATCCATCATGCTATCCGTCTATCGGGCGAATCGCCTGAACGACTGGCTGGACTCGTTCGAGGCTACAGCAACTTGGCGCAGTTCACAACTCGCGGTGTTGATTGTCGCGGCATCGCGTTTCGCTGCCGAGCTTGGCTCTATGCGGAACGACTCCGCAGGAAAACGGAGCATTCTAATTTCGCAGAGTGGCACTGGGTCTATATGGCAATCATGGCTGGGCAGCCCACACAGGCAAAGGAAGTGATCACGAAACTCAAAGAAACGGAGGGAGTCGCTCCAGAGTGGGGAAAGCTAATGGAATACTATTGCGACTATCGCTACGAAGAATTAGAGCATCTTGCTCAACAAGGGCAACCTTTCAGTGAACTTGCAACAGTAGTGAACCTGCGTGCGAACCAGCAGCTAAACAGCAATGTCTCGCTAATTCGGCATAGTCAACAAGCGATTGAGCGTGTGCCTGACTGCCTTTGGATTCACGAACAAATGTATCAAGTTGCCGGGGTTTCTTTAAGGCACAAGCTAACTCGGACAGGCCCCCAGCTCCTTGCCGATCAACTTAGAACAAGGTTGCCGACTTTCACGGAACTGCCGCCGGAAGCAAAGCTCATGCTCGATGAGCATGGAAGACTCGATCAACTGAAAATTGCGAGACTGGCGTTAGCGATCGTATCAGCGGGCCAAGATGATCGCGACGAACCGTCATTGGAAGTGTTGGGAAGAAACATCGAAGCCGTCAATGTGCTGCATATTTTTCGAATAGCGCATCTCTGGAAAGTTTCAATCGGTGCTGATGCCAACACATACATCGACGAAATCACGCCAGCGGTCAAAGACCATGAACTCTACCCTCTTCTGCAGACGTACAAGCTCGATAATTCCTACCCGGTTGAGCAGTTCGAGCCGATCATGAAAGACTATGAATTTAAGGACGGCAATTCGTTCAACGGTTTTCTTTTCTTTTCAGCACTTCCGGAAGAACTCTCGCTCGCAAATATGCGGCTGAAACATGCCCGCAATCTTTGTTGGCATGGACAGATGGAAGATGAAGAAGCCATCGCTGCGGAAGTTTATCGAATTGATAAGTTTGAAGACTATATGCTGGAAGAAATGAAGTGGGTAAGTAACAACTCTCCCATGTACCTAGCCGCTCAGATTTTGCACGACAAGGACGCAGCGACCAAGAACGAAGCGAAGTGGTTGAACGACTACGGGCATTATCCAACGATACGAAGCGCTCTTGGCGAGATACACGCAGAAAAAGGGAATCTCAAAAAAGCTGTCGAGCATCTGGAGATTGCCGTCGATACGCTGGGCGACTATCGCGATATCAAAAGATTGGCATCCGTCTACTATCAACTTGGGGATGATCTCTGGCTTCCATCTATCAAGCGAGTGTTAGAACGCGAAGATTATGGGTTGGAGCATTCACATGCTAATGGGACCATTGCCAACACGCTGATGAGCGAAGGAAAGTTTGATGAGGCCCTCCCCTATGCTGTGCAGGCTTCCCAAGCTGGCTCTGAATACGGGTATCGCACTTACCTTGAGTGCTTAACTGGCCTTGGGCAATGGGCTCAAGCGGAGCAGGTCGCACAGATTTCAGGGCGTCGCTATCACCGCAGCACCTGGTTTGATTGGTGTGTCGAGACTGGAAAAGGCGACATCGAAGCAGCGTGGGAAGAAGAGCAAAGAAGACTGTCCGAGTATGCCCCAAACGACCCAAACCGAACCGTGAACGAGATCCTTTATTTAATGGCAGTGGGCCAGAAAGAACAGGCACTCAAAATAGTATCGGCCGCACAAACAGAAGGTTTTTCCACCTGGATGTGTATGCAGCAAGCGATGCTCGCCGACGAACTTGGCGACGATTCTTTACGAAACGAAGCGTTGACGAAGTTGAATGCATTTGAACCAGCGGATGAAGCTCATTGGACTCCGTACAGGTATTTAGCAGGTGCCATGTTGCGAGCGTTGCTAGAAGATCGTTCCGTGTCAGAATCCGACATCAGAGCGATACGCTCTATGCGAGCAAGTACGCGACAATATGATAGCGCCCTTCGATATTTTGCCGGGACCTTCAATTGGCTGCACGCAAAGAATGACGAGCGAACAGCAGGGTTGGAAAGGATCGCACGGTTGCCCGACTCCGGTTCTTGGACCCGTGCACTTGCGTGGGTGAGGCTACGCGAGGCGGGTATCGATCCGATCGGTTTGAGCAAACGCAGGTTCAGCGGTCAATTCACTAAATCCGGCGGCTAGTTGCCAACTAGCAGTTTTCCGCCCAGTCCACAGTTGTGGACTGACATGCAAGTGTTTTCCGGTTGTTCGAACGACCGGTTCAATCACTCCATCGATTAGCGAAAAGCACCACGAAATCGCGGGGCAATTGGAAACAAATTCTTAATATCTGCGGTGGATCGCAAGCACGCCGATACGCCATCGCAGAACTCGCTACTGCCAGTTTTTCAAGCCAGTCCACAATTGTGGACTGGCTTGAAAACGTTTTCCGATCAGCCCATGTTTTTGGATCGACCGCTCCGATTGCAATCGAAATCGAAATCGAAAACTTGCTCAGCGGTGCGGGACAATGGGATGTATGAGTGTCAGCGTGAGCAACGACTATGTCGCTTGGGAACCCCATGGGTTAATCAACGGGAGGTTCATCTGTTGAAAATCTTTCACGTTTCGGGTGGCGAGTGAGCCGTTTCTCGCCGAAACAATACCGGCAATCTGAATGTCACGAATTTCGTAGGCCAAACCTGCTTGATAGCGTTGCTTGGCAAGAACCGCTGCGATGCGAGCGGCAGTGACATCGAAATACAAGACTCGCCGATCAAATATCTGTGTCAGGCATTTTTCAAAACCTTCCCGCAACGTCTGCGCGCGTTTTCCATCGGGCAGCAGCTCGATGCCAGTGCAAATCTCGAAGACTGAGACGGTCGTTGTCCATATGGAATCCGATGGCTGGGAATCGATCCAAGCAACGACATCAGGATTAGGCTGATCTCGCATCAATTCGGAAATGACGTTGGTGTCGAGTATCAGCATCAGTCAAACTCGGGAACACGAATGGGTTCCCTTTTCAGTTCACGAATGTCTTCGTCGTCACGCAAACCGATCCCGTGAAACAGATTGACCATGCGAGTGCCAAGCGGCAATTCATCTTCGCTGGCCCGGAGCGCGATGCCCCGTAATACATCACGAACAAACTCCTCGGTACTGATCCCGTGTTTGTTAGCCATTTCGCGAATGCGTTGGTGAACGTCGTCTTCCAGATTGCGAACTAAAAATTGTGCCATATCGCACCTCCTTTGATATCATGATATCACTCTTGCGAAGAGAAGTCCAGAAAAATCGCATTGGACCGCATGAGACGGTATCGGGATCGAATTCAAATGAGCTCGATCCCGACTGGCTCAGAGGAGGCCTATTGGCCGCCCTCCTCCGCGTCTAGTTCATCGCTGTCATCGACTTGGTCCGCTGATTTCCGATCACTAAGTTTGAGTTCGGCGATGCGGTCGGCGACTTTGGGGATCAAGTATCCGAGCTTCAGATTGTCGATCTCACCGAGCGATGTCGTTTCCTTCCACTGACCGTCATCGGATTTGTAACTACGCAGGTAGTTGACGCTGTATCGGTTCGGTTTTCCATCTTTGCCGGGATTGGCCCAGATGACGCCTTTCAATGCTCCGTAGCGGATCGTGTCGGCGGGTTTGTTTGAGTTGGTCTGTGACATGGTCTTTTCTCCTTTTCGTTTGTGGTTGACCTGGTTCGCGTCCCAGCCGCGGTAGGGATACCGGCTGCAAGGGGTTTCAGTGCGGCACGCAGGCCTTTTTGCCGAGTACACGGCCCCTTGAAGAAGGAAGCCCAATCGTGGCAGCGTTTCCAGATAGTCATCCATGAACGAAAAAAGAGAAGAAGTCCACAGCTAACCGATCAATACAAAACCTTCAAAACAAATCGAGCGGCAATGGATTCGAAAGGCATTTATGTGCCGAGGCATCCAATGGACGCTGTGTCAGCGGCACTTCAACTGCCGCAGTTGACAGTTGTTGCTGATAGTGGGAATGGTTATCGTCGCGGATTGCTCAACCGTCTTGTATTTGTACTTCGCTCGATCGATCGGCACCTCAAGAATGACACCGGAACTCGGTCCGCGAAGGTACATGCCGATGAGATAGACACGAGGACACGGGAGCGTGAAGGTGCTCTGACACGTCGCTCGCCAGTGAAGCCCGTTGAGACCGAGATAGATTGCACACATCTGTGCCATGTGATGATCGGCGTCTTACCTCTTAAACGCGCAATGAGACGAGAATTAATCAATCCTGAAGTGCATCCGTCCCAATTCACACGCGGAATCACTAATCGTTGGTGGCTCGTTTTATCGCTTATTGAGAACGGTCACCAGTCCATCACGATGTAAACGAAGCACGTATCGTTAAAAGCAGCATGGGTGAAGGCTAGATGATAGACCAAATCGGCTGCTCCACAGACCCCACACTCGGCGATCACTTCAACGTAATCTTCCGTGGTTTCACTACGTGGTCTTTGCGGGTGCCAAATTGTGCCTTTTCCGACAACCTGATCGCCACTTGTGGAAGTAAAAGTAGAAAGTCTCTCGCGTTTAAAAGGCACGGCTGGCGATAATCCTGCTGCCCGACGACGCGATTATACCGGAATCGGTCGTAGCACGAACCCCGGATTTACCCTCGTCGACCTTGCTCGAATTGCGGCAATACAAGGGAAGGCCTATCCCGTTGACAGCAAGTTTAGCCTCGACTAAGTTTTCATTACCAAAGTTAGCCGCAGCTAAGTTATGCAGCATCCACTAACAAACCCTTTGTCTTTGGAGAAGTTCCCCGTGCGACTCAGTAAGTACCGGCTTGCATTCACGATCACCGAATTGCTAGTCGTGATGGCAATCATCGGGATACTTTTGGCGATGCTTTTGCCTAGTGTACAAACGGCTCGCGAGGCCGCACGGCGAATGCAATGCCAAAACAATCTCAAGCAGTTGGGGTTAGCGAACCACAATCACGAAAGCACCATGAAGCATTTCCCCGCGGGAGTAATTCGTAAGAAGTGGGCGCAGCAGCCGACATGGTCCGATGGTCACTGGGGCTGGGGAGCAATCGCCAACCTACTGCCCTATATCGAAGAAACTGCTTTGCACGGAAAACTTCGCTTGGACATGCCATTGTTGGGCGCACCACCAACGTTTCCGATATTGAGTGAGCACGTGGACCTTGTGAATAAACCTGTCAGTCTGATTGTTTGCCCTAGCGACTTGGGAACGGTGCTCGATCAACGCTATGCACCTGAAAACTATGCAGCCTGTTTGGGAAGCGGCATGGCAAGTGCAAAGATGCAAGCCGGAGGCGATCGTGACACCGATGGCGTCTTTTACGTCAACTCCGATACTCGAACACGCGACATCACTGACGGCCTATCCAATACATTGGCCATGTCGGAAACAATCATCGGTCCGGGAGGCGCTGGCCCCGATGGTTTTGTTACCGCCACCCGCCCCGTCCATACGGAAGACTACTGGTCGGCATTGATGCCCTGGGTGACTCCGGTTTTGTCCGACGCGGCGTGTGCCTCGGCGACGTCGTTTGGTGTAACTCGAGGTAACGCCTGGGCGCCGGCAAGCCACTTAAGTGGTTTCTTCAATGCGTATCTACCGCCGAACAGCAATACACCGGACTGCATGGTGCATTTCAGATTCTCACCCGGATGGATCGCCGCACGCAGTCGCCACACCAGCGGAGTCAATGTCTTGATGTGTGATGGCAGTGTGCGAATGACAACCGAATCGATCGATCTCGATTTGTGGCGATCGCTTAGCACTCGCGATGGTCATGAAGTAATCGAAAGTCTTGAATAACTCGACCTTAGGAACGCAAACAACCATGTCAGAATTAAGTGAAACAGCCGAGGCTACTCGTGTGCAGCACCAGCCCAGCGGTGACGTGAGTGAAACGCTTGGTGCCTTGCCGATTGAAGGCGACGCTGCTGCGACAGAAAACGATTCGGCGAACCATGCCGATACGTTGTCTCGGTGGCCAGTCACAATATTGTTCTGGGCCCTGTGCTTGCTTCTTAGCGCATCTGGACACTGGGTATACGTAGCTATCCGGACGATAGACCGGCATATTTCCCACGATCTCTACCGTTCCCCTGGACGAGAAATTGTCTGGGTGGGCCACGACTCGCTTGAACAATCCGTTCGCTCGGCCAGTGCACGACTGCCAATAGTCCCAGAACCGTACGTCGGTAATCTAACAGCTTTGCCACTTTCGCCTTTTTGGGGGGGCGTCGGCATAGCCTTTGCGATGCTAGCTACCATCGCGGTTTGGTCCGGCAAGTGGATCTGCAGCGATGGGCTTCAATCGTTAGTGGGCCTACTTGCCGGGCACGCAATTTGGATTGGCGTGATCGAAATCGGTTTGGACTTGGGCGCGCGACGCCTGGGACTAGCTGGCGCGTTGGATTTTGTCGGCTTGCGACTCGCCGGCGTACACGGTTCGGCTGTGCTGATTCAATTGTCTGCCATATTTCTGCTGCCGATTTTTGTCGGGCTTGCAATTCACGAATCGAATCGCTGTGTCGTCTTTCAGTGGTTTAGACGAAAGCTGCCGCTTACTAAATTTCCTGGCGCATCTGGACGCGTAGGCAATTATGCGGCTCGAACAATGACACAGTTTTTCATGACAGTCTGGGTATGTTACGTGGCTGTACTTTGGATGGCCGATCCATTGATTGGCTTTTGGGGACATGCGGCTCTTCTGACAACCCTCGTCGCCATCGCAGCAGCAACGCCATACATGATTTGGAAAACCCTAAAGCAAACCACTCGCGCGCGAATGCTGCGTTTCAGTGTTAGCGGCGCGGTGATCACATGGACGGGAATCGAAATTGCCTCCGCAACAGGAATGATCGGCGAACCTTGGCTCAATGGATCGCTCGGTATCGGCGTCCTGCTTGTTGGCGGATCCGCTGCGCTGACCGCGACTTCGGCGGTTGCGTTGTCGAGTGGCGGTAGAATCAACAGAGAGTTCGTCTCATGATGTCGCACCGCAGGTTAACTAGTTGCACACTGATTGTCTTATTCGCCGCACAGGGTGGTTGCATTGGTCGCAACGCCGACACGGAGAATGCCGTCATCACTGCAGACCGAGTTGTAATGGAAATAGAGCGTTTGCGTAACACTGTCAGACCGATGCCACCCGAGTTTGCAGACTCCGCATTGTTTGCTTTGAGTTCGGGTGACTCGGGAATGCGTGCCGAAGCCGCAATGTCGGTCGGTAAATCGAAGCAAGTGACTCGTGCGGTATCCCAACAGCTTGAGTATCTCGCGGTCAGCGACACGGATCCCGTGGCGCGCGGGGCTGCGATTTCAGCTCTCTTTGAACTGGGGCAACCGTCCGTAGAAATCATCGAGGTAACGGAACGTTTGCGTGGAGATCCTTGTCTTGGCGTCTTGGCGACGAGACTCAGTGCAACAAAATAATCGCCATGGAGGACTGGAATCAGCGTTTCTTGTCATTGACCGACTCAAGTGGTAGATGAGTACATTCTCCAATGTCCACTGAGGTTGGATCACGTGGAACGCTCAGTTGAGATTGAATCAGATCTAACATCTTCTGCATTGCATCGATCTTTACTACAAGAGCAGTAGTTCGGCTTAGTGTTCGCTCGGTAGATACAGGGTCCATTGTTCGCCGTCGAAACCTGCCCAGATGCGAATCTCCCCCAATGGAAAATCCGTGTACGGGATCGTTTGCACGATGAATGCGTCTTCGGGAGAATCCGCTTTGGCGTAGAGAGTTGCTGAGTTGTCTTCAGCTACCGTCAATGTCCAAAAGTGCATCTGATTGATCCGGTAATCTTGGGTGGATGCTTCACGAAACGGTTCGCTACCGATCCATGATGCAATTGCATCGACAAGCCAGAATGCTTCTCCGTGTTCTGCTATATGTCGCACTCCAGGTGTGTAGATCACATTCGGATTGAGATAATGGCGGTATCGCACGAGATCGCCAGTAAATTGTCGAAGGTCGTCTTTGGTGAGTGCTTTCATGGTATTTCTCCTTTTGCCTTAGTTGAACATGCAGACGACGGGCCCCCTGGTCGCCAATGTTGTCGCAAGGGGTTTGGGTGCGGCACGCAGGCTTTAGCCGAGTACACGGCCCCTTGAGACGTTGTTGGCAAGGGGGCAGGCTGCAATCGTGTTCAATCAGGCAATGGGAGAAAGGATCAACACGCGACGACGTTTTTCGTTGACAGAACAACGGGGATGATGGCATCGTTCATCGCATGGACCCAACAGAAGCATTTAACGCGATGATGGACGATTTCGCACTCGGCATGGTCGATGACGCAACCGAGCATGCAAACAATCTTGCGGAATGGTTGAACAAGGGTAGATTTCCGCCGGTGCTACTAATTTCAACGGATGGCGTGAAGGTGTTCACGGTCAGTGACCAGCTCGCCCGCGAAGTGTGCCGTGCCGCGTGCCGCCTCGTTCTTGATCAGCCGAAAGCGGGCTGCAATCCACAGCCATGAAGCTCTTGCCTATCAGATAGCATGAGTCATTAGCTTGGAACCTGAGAATGTAGTCGGCGTTGATGATCAAGCCGAGTAGACGCAAAGATCAGAAGATGGAGCAAGCCACGACGAAGGCAAAGTGGTCTCGATGGACTTCAGAACATTCCGGAATCGCATTTTGATGGATTTCGCACTTATAGATCGCAGCTCAGTGCTCCTCCTGCACAGATATCGAGCATCGATCGACACTCTACTGCTAATTGAATCGTCGTTCGCCGTCCGCCTCGATCGTGACGCCGAAATAACTCGAAGTCAGTGTCTGGATGCGCTGGCAACGCTACAATGCCTAACGAAAAACATACCGATGAACAAAACCACTAACGTGCAACACCGCCAGCATCGCTGCGACGCTAAAACGGATCCGGAAATCAACTAAACTTCGATTGATTAAGGGCCAGAAAGCATTATTGGGGCGATTTTTACAGTCTGTGAAAATAATGTGGAACTGTCATGGCACAGAGATCACGGGCTGGTTTCTGCTGGGGTTGATGAAAATTTCATTTTGCGAAGACGTGCAATAACTTGGCTCGCCCAGATGGTTATAAATCACTGATGGAGCTTGACTGCAGAGGCCTCCGACCAAGGGTGACTTCAAGAGTTGAGTTCACGAAGAAGCGATGACGCAACGACCAAACGGTGTGTGCAGTGGTGCTGGGACAACATCGCCATTAGCAGGGGTGATAGAATATTGGGTTACTGCCCCCCACCCTCACATCGATCCGGCAACGTACTTCCATCTCGGTCTCTACCGAGTAGCAATGCGGTTCGCCTGATCGACACAATTCCAAAAATGCCATGAATGACGAGTACTTCAACGTCGAATTAGGCGAAGTGTTCGTGTACGAAGGTGCTACGTACCGCAAGCTGGATGATCGTAGAGCACTATTCCTGCTCGATGGCGGTGGTAATATTCAATCTGGGAAAGTTACGATTCACTTTTATCCCGAAGATGAGGTTCAACGACGGGAGACGGCGAATACGGAGATAGAGCGGCCAGTGCACAAACAAAAGCTACCTGCCCGCCCTTACGTTCGAAACACTCTGTTGTTGGTGGTGGTGTTCGGGTTGGGGGTTCTGCTAGTAGGCTTTTTGCTCATGACGATTGCTTCGTTGGTTGGAGCAAGGTAGCCAAGTTGATATTCAAAGTACAATAAAAGATGCAAGCCATGAATCCTTACTAAACGCCGTCGACAGGGTCGAGTTCGGCAAACTTATCAGGTGGCGAGTCAGACCTAGCGGGAGAACGTTGCCGAGGCCGTTGGCCGTTGCTGTTTTTATCGGGCAATCTGCCAGGACCTTTCACTGCTCGCTTCGATGTGGCTGGTTAACTGCGTCACCGTTGGCGAGCACGTTCGCTGGCGTGTGATTCGCTCGATCCGATCGGCGGTGACAACGATCGCTGAGGCCAGAGAGTCTAATTTCGTAGCGTGAACCATTACCCCAAGCAAAACGGCTGTGTTTTTGAGGCCGGCAGCCGTTGTTGAGGACAGCGGTTGCCGTAGGGCTGGCGTTGACATGGTACCCGTTGGCGCCAGCCTGCTTTTCACCAGTACATTTACGTACGGCGGTCGAAATAATGAACGAGACAAATGTTGCCGAAGCCAATTTCCCACGTATTCTTCGTCTTGTCATTCACAGCCCAATTGTATCGCCGGAAGACAACCGCCAGATCGACTTTGGGAAGGTTGAATTCGCCAGAGATCCCAAGGCGTTCAGCTTGTACTGCTTGGATCAGATGGACACCAGCAGTATCAAGAAATCGGTGTTGGTTCAGGATGCAGCTGAGGCGTGGAGTCGCTTTGTGGAAGCCAATCGAATTTCGGATGGTGGCGTCTTGCTCGGCCCCGGTGACTCACCAATCACTTTGTTATTGCGAGTTGAGGCGGCAGAGTATCGGGTGTTTGACGCTACGCTTGGCATCCCGGTTCACATTGGCAGTTACCACCACCGTTTGCAGGCGATGCAGGCCGCGAAGCAAATCGTCGAGCAAGGTGGCTGTCCAGTAGCCGTTTCACCCCACCTGACACCGGTCAGCGAGTGGACGACGGAACGAGTGGTGTCGTCGGTAGTGATTTTTGCCAAAGGTTGATACTGGCCGGCTGATGACTAGTGCAGTGTCAACGGCAAGAACAAATTCCAAACTTCTTTTTACGAATACTAACCTGAAGCCAATCTACAACCTACGCTTAATCAGTGAACGTGAAACTGATTTGATTGTTCACAATTAACGCAAAACTCGGCGCAGACATGAGTAATGTTGTCATTGATCATTCGGCATCTCCGATCCTCGATTCGCTCTATGCGCTGTCAAGTCGAATCGTCAAGGGAGCAACACTTGAGGAATCACTGGAATTCGTTTTCGATTCCTTCCAGGATCTAGTACCATATGATCGAATCGGCTATGCAGAAATTGACATTGCTCATCAAACGGCAACGTCGCGATGGGCGATGTCTCGTGGAACGGTTCTGCTTCGTGTCGGATACACAGCGCCCTTAGCTGGTTCCTCGCTGTCGATCGTACTCGAACAACGGCAACCGAGAATTCTGAACAATCTTCCCCGGTATCTGGAGATCCGACCAAATTCTCGATCAACACGGTTAATCGTTGGCGAGGGCATTCAGTCATCGATGACGTGCCCACTCTTTGCTAATGACGAACCACTTGGTTTCTTGTTTTTCAGCAGTGTGTCCGTTGATGCCTACACCGATTTGCACGTCAAACTTTTGAAAGAAGTAAGTAACCAATTAGCACTTCTGCTGCTGCTATCCAAGAAAACTCTGGTTACCTTTCCACCACCAAATTCAAAGGTGAAACCGAGTCCAGAAATTAAAGAGCGTTCACTGTCCCAGTTGCGACCTGGCATGCTTCTTGAATCACCATTGTTTCTCGACAACGGAACCCTCTTGCTCGGCTCCGGCGTCACGTTGACGGAACAGGCCATTGATCGGTTGGTGGTTTTGCACACGAAAGGTTTCATGCGGATTAATTCTGTGCGTGTTCTGTAGAAACCAGGACAACTACGCAACCCTGAGCCAAGCAAATAGCCCGACGGAAGGGACTAGCATTTGTTTCTTCTTGATCGACTATTTTGCCGTGCACAAGATGGCTCACGGCACCAAACAGAGCAAGTTGGAAAATAATGACCAATCGTGTCTTCCAATCGGGCACCGCCCCCCTCCTCCTCCTCCGATAAAGCAACTACCTGTCTCTTGTAAAGTCACTGGATTCAAACCGATCGCCAATTAATAGCAAGTGACGATATCGATCCGGATTCAATGTCGTGATTGTGCGCCTACGGAGTCACGACTACACGAACAATCGCAACTGCGTATCCCCGTAAACACGATGGCTCGGCGGGCTTGTGACTGAATCCGTTGGCTGCGGCGCGCAGGAGTGCACTAGCTTTCCGGGAAAGTAATCATCCAGTCGGCTGCCCTGCCAAACTACTTCCGACGCGAAATAGAATGCTCGTGACAGCGGCGAAACATCGTCGTCGTGTTCATGCCCAACGATGATTTCAATAGCTCCAATAATAGCCTTTGAAAGCTCCAGCACGAACTCAAATTCTTTTGTTAAGTTGCTCACGCGATCGCGATCAAGGAACGAACCGTTGTCAATGCACTCAAACGGTTCCCATAACCCGAATTGCTCAACATCAAATTCGTCGACGAGAATAACGCCGTGCATCCAGTCTTCGCACTCGCTGTAGATGCGTCGTGTTCTCCACGCGTAGTCAGCTTGTGAAACGAGGATTGTACGCTCATCGCGTCCTGTTTCAACGCACTCGTTCACATTGTTCGCATTCGGTAGTGCATTCAGGTTCGACATCGCCGAAAAAGATGCCACACGTCGGGTGTGTGGTTCAAGCGAAAATTGATGTGTTGCTCGATTTGGTCGAGACTTGAGGGAGCAAGTGCCCTACTCCCTCGGGCCACGCAGCACTATTGCCTTTCAAAGATCATGCAAGTGTCATGTAGTCCGGGAATGAAACTCGAATTGTAGGATCGTTTTGAAGAGGTGTTTCCGTGCTGGAATCGAATGATCTCTGTCGATGCTGGCCACAATCCTATCTCGATCGCTTTCGCCATCAACAACTGTGGAATTGGTTGATAACGCCCCTGCTCGCTATAGCCGCCGATAAGCACTGCGATTTTGCCATTCGTAGTAAGAATGCTCTGACAATTGCTTAGTACAGTAGCCATGCGTTCGAGGAAGTCGTTGAGCGACGCTGCATTGGACAGGCACTTCGCATCCTCGTTGTAGCGAATCATTCTCCAGTACGGTGGGTGCATCCACACGAA
>CAXBHV010000010.1:0-19078 GCA_963974855.1 uncultured Rhodopirellula sp.
GGAACAAGACTACAGCACGCTGACGCCGGAGGGCTTGCTACCGCATCGGCATACCAACAAGAGCCCGGCAGCCGATGGGCACTTTGGCACGATCCTGAACAGCTACCGTGAGCACCTCTGCGCGACCGACAACCAGTGGCTTCAGTCGCAGTGGCCCAACATCAAAAAAGCGATGGAGTGGGGGATCGACCACTGGGATCCCAATCGTGACGGATACATGCAGAACATTCAGCACAACACGCTCGACGGAGCATTCACGGGATGCTCCTCATGGATCGGTACCCTGTATCTGTCCGCACTCGAAGCGGGTGCCCGGATGGCCGACATCATGGGCGAGCCCGACACGGCGGCGGAGTATCGCAGGATTCGAAAATCTGGCAAGAAGTTGCAGAACGAACGACTGTGGAACGGCGAATATTACATCCAAGAGGTTGGACCGGAGCGTGCCCAAGACTACCTCGACGGATGCCATATCGATCAAATCCTTGGCGAATGGTGGGCCGGCCAAGTGGGCATCGATGCCAATTACCCGCCGGATCGTTCGCGCAAAGCGATGCAGTCGCTATTGACGTACAACTTCCTGGCGGATTTCCATGGCCAATCGCTCAAGCCGCGGCAGTACTGCGAAGTCGAGGACGGCGGCACGAAGATGATTACGTGGCCCAAGAACCCACAGCCGATTCCGGGCATGAAGTATGGCGACGAAGTGATGACCGGATTTGAGTACGGCGCGGCGGTCACCATGATACAAAACGGGATGCTGCGAGAAGGTCTGATGGTCATCAAGGCGATTGCCGATCGCTACAACGGCCGCCTGCGCACCGAGGGTGTTACCGATATGAAGAATGGTCCCTGGGGTTACTCAGGCAATCCGTTTGGCGATGATGAATGTGGCAAATACTACGGTCGCTCGCTGAGCGTTTGGTCCGCCTTGATCGCTTTACAAGGTTTCATCTACGACGGCCCGGCGGGGCGTATTGGTTTTCGGCCTGTGCTGAATCCCGAAGACCACGCCAGCTTCTTTACCGCCGCAGAAGGCTATGGGCTCTTTACCCAGACTCGCGATGCGAACCATTTGAAAGTGTCCATTGATTTAAAAGAAGGACAGCTGCGACTGAACGAGGTGGTACTGGCGTTCGCTGAAGGAAACAATCCTAAGTCCGTAGAGGTGCAATTGGCAGACAAAGAGGTTGATGCCAGTTTCATTGCCAAGAACGGAGAGCTTCGATTGGTATTCAGCAGTCCGCTTGTATTAAAGTCGGCCCAACGACTCGATATCCAGGTTAAGAATCCCACGTCCTTGTAAGCGAAGCCCCGCAGTAGCGCCAATCGCGGAGCTCAAACCAAATTCACTCACTCCAAAGATGGAAATCATGCCAATCGACCTCACCAAAATAGGACTGCGAAATTGATGAATCGAATCAACCGAATACTCTTCAGTGTGTTGACCGTCGGCCTGCTGGCCAGAGCAACCGTGGCCCAAGAAATTGAGCCAACGTGGCAGTCGATGGCGGAACATTACAGCGTGCCCGAGTGGTTCCAAGACGGCAAGATCGGCGTCTGGTTTCATTGGGGAATTTCGTCGGCCGCCGATGAGAACCGTCCCAACGATGGATCCCACTATGGACGCCGCATGTATTCCGTGGTCCCCGATGATTACTCGGGCGAGATGGGGATGTCCGAGACCCTGACCAAGTGGCATACCGAGCGTTACGGGCATCCGTCGGAGTTTGGCTACGAGGATCTGATTCCGTTGTTCAAGGCTGAGAAATGGGATCCGGATGCTCTGGTGAAATTTGTCAAAGACAATGGGGCGCGTTTCATCATGCCGGTGGCCTGCCATCACGATAACTTCGACATGTACGACTCCTTCCATCCTTGGAACTCGGTCAAGATGGGTCCGAAGCGGGATACATTGAAGGAATGGAAGGCGGCCGCGTCGAAACATGGACTGAAATTCGGTGTGTCCACCCATCTGTATTGGTCGCCTCGCTTCTTTGCCAATGCCCGCAAGTACCAGAAACCGGGCACGCCCGAGTGGACGCTGTTCAATATGGATTTCGATCCGCGAGGGTATGCCACGCAAGACAGCTGGAACGAACATTGGTACGTCCGCTGTTGGGAAATCATCGAGAAGTATGATCCCGACATGTTCAACAACGACGCTCCGTTTCCGAACGAGAAGGAGAATGGTGGCAAGGGTTTGGGAATCAAGCTGTTCTCGTCTTTCATCAACCGCGATCTCGAAGAGAACGACGGGACGCAAACGGTTGTTTTCTCGTGCAAGGATGCAAATGCGGACCGTGCCGCGTTTACCTACAACCTCGAACGTGGTGCTGCGGGGGACATCAAGCCTGAGCCGTGGATGTGGGCAACCGATCTTTCGGGAGGCTGGTTCTACCGCGCGACCGCCGTTAACCGAATGAGCATCCCGGTGATGGTCGGCAACGCGGTGGACGCCATCAGCAAAAATGGAGTGGTCATGCTCAACGTCGCGCTCAAGGGAGACGGCACGATCCCGGAAAAGCAGGCTGCCTATCTGACGGCCTTTGGCGATTTTCTGAAAACGAATGGCGAAGGCATTTACGGCACCCGGCCATGGAAGACCTTCGGCGAGGGGCCGTTAGAGATGAAAGATGGGCGTCAGGGAGAAAACCACAAGGAGTTTTCGCAACAGGACATCCGTTTCACGACCAAAGACGGAGTCTTGTACGCATTCGTGCTGTCTCGGCCAACCCAAGATATCGTGATCAAAACGCTGGCCAGCGGCGGACTGCTCGAGAGTGAGATTGTCGACATCCGGCTGTTGGGCAACGACGAGAAAATAAAATGGGAACGTTCGACCGATGGTTTAACAATCACCCTTCCCAAAGAACTGCCGGACACTTTGGTTGTCGGATTTTCTATCGAGCTAAAACAATAATGTCCGACCTGAAAGAATAAATATCAACATAGGGAAACACATGCAAATAAACAAATTCATCTTGCTGGCCGCGTTTCATGCGTGCTTCTTTACCGTTCCTGCGGTAGTCGCCGGCGAGCCTGTAGACGGCACTACCCCCCCCAACCACGCCGACGATTCCCACATGCAGTGGTGGCGTGACGCCCGCTTTGGCATGTTCATTCATTGGGGGCTCTACTCGGTCGCTGGCGGAGAATGGGAGGGCAAGGATTATGGAAAAGAACAAGGCGGAGCCAGCGCGGAATGGTTGATGAACAGCGCGAAGATCCCTGGAAAGCAATACCGAGACACACTCGCACCGCAATTCAATCCAACCGATTTTGATGCAAAGGAATGGGTGTCGATCGCCAAGCAAGCCGGTATGAAATACGTGGTCATCACGTCCAAGCACCATGACGGCTTTTGTCTGTTTGATACCGACGCCACGGATTACAACGTGATGGACGCCACGCCGTTCAAACGTGACATCATCAAGGAGCTTTCCGAGGAATGTGCCAAACAGGATTTGAAGTTTGGTGTCTATTATTCACAGTTCAAAGATTGGTATCACCGTTCGTTCCAACGGAAACAAGGCGTGTTGAGCAACGACGAATACCTAGAGCTGGTTGAGAAAAACCTAGACGAATTGCTATCCAACTACGGCGAAATGGCTGTCTTGTGGTTTGATGTCGGCGGCAACAACGTGATCGAAGCGGATCAGCAGGGGGCGAGGGTTCGCGAACTACAGCCGAACGCCGTGATTTGCAGTCGACTGTACAGCCGCAGGGTCCCTGAGGACAAACGCAAGTATGCCGACTTCGAATCGCTTCCAGACCGGATGCTACCGGCCGAGCGAATGACGCAGGATACCGAGACGTGCATGACGATGCGTCACAACTGGGGCTATGACCAGAACGACGACCACTGGAAAAGCACAAAGGATATCATCGAGTTCTTGGCGCTGTGCGGTGCACGAGGCGTGAACCTGCTGCTCAACGTGGGTCCAGATCCTAAAGGCAATCTGCTTCCCGAGGAGATCGAACGCTTGAAAGAGGTCGGTCAGTGGATGGACGCAAACGGCGAGTCGATCTACGGCACCACTTCTTCCCCGGTTGATTTCGATTTCTGGTGGGGCGCGATGACTCACAAGAACCAGACGCTGTATCTACACGTCTTGGAATGGAAACCCAATGAAATCGAGTTCAATGGAATTGTGGGCAAGCCGGTGAAGGCTTACTTCCTGGCAGATCCAAAGCAGGAACCTCTACCGATAACCTATGACGCCGAGGGGCATCACACCAAAGTGAAGGTGCCTGAGACTGCGCCAGACCAGCGGAACACAGTGATCGCTGTGCAATACGACTCAGCGGTTGTGGTCGACCCTAATGCAAAGGGCAAGTACCACTGGTATACCACACGAAGTAAACGCCATACGGAAATTCGCGAGAGTAAGCATGCGGGTCAGCAGAGGCTACCCGATGCGGTGAAAGCCGCACGCTAGAGCTTTTTCATCAATGACGCATGAGGATGAAAAGTAGCTACGTTCGCCAGAACGTGGTCCACTGTGAACGCGACGGTAGCTACAGTTTTTTATCAGTTCGCAAAGAGGAAAACACTGAACATCATGAAATTTTTACTTTTGACGCTTTCGTTGGTTGCGACTGCGGCGGCGCATGCCGCTTCGGATAGCCCCAACATCATCTTTATTCTTGCCGACGATCTGGGCTACGGCGATGTGCATTGTCTGAATCCCGAGCGGTGCAAAATCGCCACACCGCAGATGGATCAACTGGCGGCACAAGGCATGGTGTTTACCGATGCACACTCGAGTTCCTCGGTTTGCACACCGACCCGCTATGGCATTTTGACCGGACGCTACAACTGGCGTTCCCGACTGCAGAACGGTGTGCTGTATGGG
Organism: uncultured Rhodopirellula sp.; assembly: GCA_963974855.1. Lineage (GTDB taxonomy): Bacteria > Planctomycetota > Planctomycetia > Pirellulales > Pirellulaceae > Novipirellula. The sequence goes on from CAXBHV010000010.1 coordinate 4,860, forward strand.
TTTGACCAGCCGTTGATTCCCTCTGATCGATTGACGGTCGCCGGCTTTCTAAAAACGCAGGACTACCGCACCGCTGCAATCGGCAAATGGCATCTTGGGCTGGGGCTTCCCACCACCGATGGAAAAACCACTCGCGGGCAAAGGGCCACGAATGTGGATTGGAAGGGACGCATCAGCGGCGGACCGGTCGAGTTGGGGTTTGACTACTATTACGGGATATCCGCTTCGCTCGATATGCCTCCCTATATCTACATCGAGAACGATCGTTTCGTTGGTGAATGCACGACCACCAAAGCCTTTCATCGCAAGGGGCCGGCTCATCCCGACTTTGAGGCAGTCGACGTGTTGCCGGAAATCGGAAGAAAATCGGTCGAGTACATACAGCAGCAGAACGCGGACGAACCGTTCTTCATGTATATCGCGCTCACCTCACCGCACACCCCGATCGCCCCTTCGGACGACTGGAAAGGCAAGAGTGAGCTGGGAGTGTATGGCGATTTCGTGATGCACACCGATGCGGTGATCGGCGAGATTGTGTCAGCGGTGGACGCATCGGGACTTACTGAAAATACGATGATCGTCGTGACCAGCGACAACGGTTGTTCCGCCAAGCCATCGAAGGCCAAGGAATTGGAACAGCAGGGGCATTACTCCAGTGCCGAGTTCCGTGGTTACAAATCGGATTTGTGGGATGGCGGTCATCGCGTGCCCTTCATCGTTCGCTGGCCGGCCAAAGTTGATCCTGGAAGCGTCAGCGATCAGACGATCTGCCTGACCGACTTGATGGCTACCTCTGCCGAGTTGGCCGGTTCGAAGTTGCCCGAGACCGCCGGTGAGGACAGTGTCAGTTTTGCGTCCGCTCTGAAAGGAGACCCGATGGTCACTTCTCGAAAGGGAGTGATTCACCATTCCATCGGTGGAAAATTCGCTTACCGTCAAGGTAAATGGAAACTTCTGCTGGCAACCGGTTCCGGGGGATGGACCAAAGAAAAAATGCCCGCTGGCACCGTAGCGCAGCTTTACGATATGACGGCGGATCCGGGTGAGCAGAACAATCTCTACAACAGCCATCCAGAGGTCGCACAACGGTTGATCGCACAGTTGCAATCCGATGTAAAACGAGGCCGAAGTACCGACGGGCCGGAACTCTCGAACGACGTTCCGGTGAAACTGAAAATGCCGGGCTTGAGTAAGAAAGGCAAGTAAGCATTTGTTAAGGAATCGTTCAATGCGGCCTGGCACTATCGCAGCAAAGGCCCCCAATCGTGAAAAAACTGATAGAGATCGTAACTCCGGCAAGAGCATTGGCGATGCGACAGAGCGAGAGTTCACGATCTGCAATACTTTTCTCGCTCCCAACCGGGAAGTGGACGCGAATGTCAATCAGAGTTTTACTACCAACGGTAGCGTTTGGCCGACGAGCAGCCGGCACCAAGGCGAGATTCACATTTTGATGACCTGCTATATTAATACATCCTCCCCTACGCCCGGATGACACGGCGGCGGAAGCGGCTACCATGGAAAAATTGGACGGGAAATAGAGGGGCACGCACACGTCATCGAAACACAAGAATAAGAAGTCATCATGTTCTCTTTGATTCCCAAGTTAATTTCTGGCGTCTTCCTGTTGGCATCAATGGTCGCTGTGAGCCAAGTCGATGCGGAGAGCCCAGCTCAAAAACCCAATATCATTTTGATCTTTGCCGATGATGTCGGCTATGGTGACTTGGGCTGCTACGGTTCGCCGCAGAGCACTCCCGAGATCGACCGGTTGGCCCGTGAGGGTTTTCGTTCAACCGATTGTCTGGTGGCGGCCAATGTGTGCGGTCCTTCGCGGGCAGCGATGATGACCGGACGTTATCCAATGCGTTGCGGGCATCCGATTTCCAGGCACAATACCCCCAAGTATGCAAAATACGGGATCGCTCCTGAGGAGCTAACCCTCGCGGAACTACTGAAAACGGCCGGCTATCACACCAAGATGGTTGGCAAGTGGCACCTCGGATTTCATGTGGACGGATCCCATCCTCTGGACGCTGGTTTCGATGAATACCTGGGGCTGCACAGCAATTATTCCAACAGCCACGGCGATGCCGACACGCTGTACCGCAACCGCGAGGTCCACGAAGCCAAGATCGAATTTGAAAAAGTAACGAAGCTGTACACTGACGAAGTCGTGGATTTCATCAACGAGAAAAGAGGCGAGCCGTTCTTTATCTACTTCTCGCATCACATTGCTCATTCACCGATTTTGCCTAGCGAGCCTTTCCAAGGCACCTCTGGTAAAGGTCGTGCGTCCGCCTACGCTGACTTTCTATTGGAACTCGACCATAGCGTCGGCCGTGTGCGGGCCGCTGTTCAGGACGCCGGACTCGCTGACAATACGTTGGTCGTTTTTCTGTCGGACAATGGGCCCGCTATAAATGGGTCTGCCAAACCGCTGAGCGGCGGCAAGTATGTCACGATGGAGGGTGGACATCGCGTGCCAGCGATTTTCTATTGGCCCGGCCATATCCCGGCGGAGCAAGTCTCGGATGCAATGATCACCAGCATGGATTTGTTGCCACTATTTGGCCATGTGGCGAACATTGAGCCGCCGAGCGACCGAACGATTGACGGTAAGAATATCATCGATCTGCTGACGGGAAAAACCAACCAAAGTCCTCACCAATATTTCTACTACTACAACGGCTTGAACCTACAAGCGGTGCGGAATGAAAGGTGGAAACTGCATCTACCACGCACAATTGCAGATCAACCGTATTGGGCAAAGAAAGCGGGAGGAAACCCCAAGAAAAAACTTCTCGCACTGAACCAACCCTTATTGTTTGACCTGGATCACGACGTCAGCGAGCAGAAGAACGTGTTGTCCCAGCACCCGGAAGTCGCTTCTAAATTGATGAGCCAAGCCGAGCGTATCCGGGCCGAGATCGGCGATGTTGATGCAACCGGCTCAGACCAGCGTCCTCATGGTTTGATCAATCCAAATTTGAAAGATTAGGGTCTGCTGCGGTAGATGCAGGAGCCGCTTTGGCAGATTGCCTTGCATTTGCTGCCTTCATCACCCCACTAGTGTTGGGCGTGGTACGATGCCCGGGGACAGAGCACACGCATGACTCCATGCTCGCTCCCTAACTCGGGGTAGCGGGCGTGATCAATGCGAGACTGGCGAGTCTTTTTTTATGGTTGCTAGCATGCTCTTAGATGGTTCATTCGCTGTACCGTACCGTGCACCGCCGCTTTCGTTTCTGGTTATTGCGGCGATACATCTTTTCATTACTGCGAGCGGACTCACGCAGTCGATACCAACATGGTGCGAAGCACTAAGACGTTCGCTGAGAACCACAGCCGAGTGATTCGAGATCGGCGACTGTCATCGGACGCACACACCGGAAACCGACCACGACACTTGCCCGAGCCCTCAGGAGGCATCGCCGCCCACCTCAGAAACATGCTCTGTCCCCATGTATCCCCTCGTGTGAAAGCTGCGATGCGAGGATGCAAGAATCGTCTGGATTCGGTTGGGTCTGAGATTAAGACGCTGACCGAAAGCAAAAGAAAATTAATCGAAACGGGGACAGCCGAATGAATTCAGTCTGACAATTCGTCTGTCCAACATTCGGCTGTCAAAACGTTTTCAATGCGGTTTCAAGCTTCCTTCATCCTTTGATTCGACTGTCAATTCTTTACAAGTGTTTCAACGGTGATGTTGAGTTTATGGCTATCCAAAAGCTCCAAACGGCGGCGAATATTTCACCGAGCCTGTTATGCCCCTCAAGGCACCCGACTCAAGCTCTATCGCCATCCACGCTTCGCCACCGCCGAAGGGTGAGTCCAGTGGTCGAGCCAATTCGTAAGAGAAACCGAAGCGGGGATAGAACTCGGGATGACCGAGCACAACGACAATCTCATAACCATCTTCTCGGCACGATTGCAACCCTGCTTCCACCAGTTTGCTTCCGATGCCTTGCCGTTGATGACTGGGCAGCACGGCCATCGGTGCCAAAGATACCGCATCAATGGCTCGATCTTTGGTCAGGATCGAGACTTGGCTGAACAAAATGTGTCCAACCATTTTCCCATCGAGTTCAGCAACCAGTGAGACCACGACAAATCCACCTTCACGCAAGGCTTCGACCAAATCCGCCTCTGCATTGTTTCCGAATGCTGCATGATTGACGTTCCAAATCAATTGTCGATCATCGGTGCTTTCGGGGCGAATTGTGACGTTCATTCTTTCCACCTCTTTCTGGCGTATCGCAGCTTCCACGCAATCAACGGACTGAAAACCAATGCGAGCAGGCCCAGCGGCATCAACCCACCGTTTAGCATGTTGTAATCCGAAGCAATCCTCTCCCAAGACAGTCCTGCCACGAACCGTCCAAACAAGACCTCGAACGTCACGGTTAAGACCAACCAGATAGCACCCACGATCAGCAACTCGGACCGACGATCCGTCCGAATCCAGCGAACCGTCACGTAGGCAATCACGAGAATGATAGCCGAACCGGTGAAGACTCCAATCTGATTTGAACGGAACTCACCTACAAGTGGCACGAGAACGATTGCTCGAAGAATGCCGTGGACGACCTCAGCGACAATCAGAACGAGCCATACCAGCATGGCACGAACGCCGATTTGCCAGCGATTGACGACTTCCACGTCACTCATCGGTCTATCGACCCAACAGGTTCATAAAGACTTCCTTGGGGTGGCCATACTTGCGATCATCAAGGCCGACTAATGCTGACAACGGTGTTACGTTCAACTTATAGCCAATATCGCTCGCTGCCATGCCATCATCGAGCATCAGCTTTGCCGCAAAGATGTGATCGCTCATCGATCCAATCACAGAGCGATTCAACGCTTTGGCAAAGCTGACCGGTCCACTCGAGGGAGCGATGTATTTTCGGTAAAGCAGCTGCTGTCCGTCATCGGCTGTAAAGTCTCGAATCGTGTCGAGGGCTCGCGCGACAAAAGTGCTGTCGTTAGTGATCCCCTTTCCAAACATGACGCACGAGTAGAAAGACTTTGTGTTGCACAGAATGACGTACTGCGTTCGATTTACCGTGAACAAGTGCCCCGACCAATCCGCGTACTCGTTGTCATCGAGCGGCATCTCCGAAAGTTTGCCTGCTTTGATCTTCGTAGCAAGTTTATGAGAGAGACGAATGATCATGAATTAAACATCGCATGACCTAACAAACGTGCGTTAGGGGCCAATCTGTGAGACCGTTTTCCAGGAGATTCAAGAAATGAAAACCATTTTCAATCTGTTTTGCATTGTGACGGCCTTCACACTAGGTTTTAACGCACAAGGTCCGGTACGTCAAAATGAAACAGATTATCGACTTGAACTTTCGCAAGGCCCGGCCGATCAATTGATTTGTCTCGGACACTGCGATCATGTTCAAGACCTGAATGAAACAGACCGGCGAGCTTTTCTTGAGAAAGTCCGGGAACGTGTTGCAAGTTACAAGACGATCCGTGAGTGAAACGGCTTTGTTGCCGAATACTTTTGACACGCGATTCAACTAACGTGATGCTTCGCTGGCTCACAAACGCCGTGGTGCCCGGTATCCGCAACGCCACTAGCCACGCAAATCATGACATGTGCGACAACACGATATACGACGAATAGCCGATGCATCTGAGTTTACGACACCAACCACTGTGCTAAAGAAAGCTGCCATGAATATACGCGATGCCTATTTGCAAGCCTCGTTCCCGAAACGCGGGGATCGCTGTGAGATCGTTGGCGTTTAAAACTGCCTGCCAGTTTCGGCGAGCTGAATTGCCGGTATGAATCTTTACCGAACATCGGTTGCCTAACCCATGTCGCGACGCAAGCATCTGTTGCAATGTGATGGCGGCGTGGGAGGGGCGGCTCCATTTTACCGAGCTCTGAACAAGCGTCTCGCCTCAAGACCATCCTCCTGCAATCCGACTCCAAAACTACTGCAAATTGCCCTGCTGATTTTGCAGATGATCCATTCGTAACAAGCCTTTCTTTAAAATAGACATCGCGTTTGGTTTATTTCATGGATAATTTCATTGACTTCGCTGGAGATGTCCGATAGGTTGCGTTGCACATGGTCGGAGCGGCGGTTCCGATGCATCTGTTTTATACGCCCTCTAATACTACAGCGCAACCGAGGCCTTCTGACCGCCCTTACATGCGCTGACAGGATGTTAAGGGAGATTGATGTTCCACCCTGTGCTGCAGTACTAATTACCCTGTTCCAACAAAGGTGAGTTGATGCGGCGCCAGATCAAAATGGCTTTTCTAGGGAGCTGGCTGGCCTTCTCAGTGTTTGCATACGGTACGCATTCAGAAGCGGCCGACAATTCAAGTGATCAATCGTTCGACTTCACCGCATTAGCCAAAACGGACTTGCCATCAAAGCGAGACTTTTTGGAATTCGCAGGTTCTTACACCGTAGCTGCAACTTTCGATAGGCTGCCTGCGAATCAGCACGGACGTTTGTTGGTCGAAATTGTGAATCACGAAGATTTCGATCTCCCAATAACGGAGGTGACAGCTTCTTGCGGATGCACACGGGCGACCCTTATGAGTCGCGTGATACCCGCAAACAAAAGTGCAAAGTTAGAAATCAAAATAGATACCCCAAAGCGACACAGCAGCGGCACATTTAAAGGTCGTATCGTTCTGGAAATCGACAACAGTCTTGTCGAGCACAAACTCCTCAGCCATATCAATGTAAATCTTAAATTTGAGATTGGTGGACTTCTCTGTTTCCATGAGCATCTCGTTTCTGTTGAAGCCAAGAAGGGGAAGATTGGGAGACTAAGGCTGCCGTTTGTCTATTCATTAACAACCGAACTGGAAGATTTGCAGCTGGAGACCTTTGGAATCCTCGAAGGTGTGACAGGGGAAATAGTCGCTTCAAATGAGGGGCACCACATTGCTATCGACGTTGATCCGGCTCTCCTTGATGAGAGCAGAGGATTTGGATGGCTGAAGGTGACTGATCCTGCGTCAGGATCATCAGGCAAAATACATATTGTAGTGAACGTAGTGGAAGGTGTTGTGCTAAGTCCACATACGATTCACTTTAAGCGATTGTCCGAATCGTCAGAAGAAATGGTGGGACGATGCATCGTTCGTGTGCGCCGAGAAACAGAACGAAAACAAGATGCGTTGGCTGCTAATTCAGAACAGAGCATGGCGAAGCCGCCCGCACTAACTTGCGATGCGTCGATTGGCTCACATGCATTGAAAATTCAGATTCGACCTGTGAATCACAAGGTCTACCGTCTCAGCATGTCAATTCCAGCAGAAGTTGCAGAGAAGTTGTTAGCTGACCAGGAAGAGAATAGCAAGGATATTCAACTCAGCTGGAAAATTATTTCTGGTGCTGTTGTTGCTAACGGCGTCTCTCAATTCGCGTTTTCTAGGTTTTCTCAAACGGGAGTGAAGTAATGTTGCCGCCGCAACAGACTCTTTGGCGGATATAAATGGAATTCCACCGGATTACCACTCGGGTCTTCAAGAAGTGATTGATATGGATGATCCAGGATCCTTCTATTGGACAAATGGCGAAGTTACGTGTTCAACAAAAACAGCGTGTGATTTTACAGTTAATTGCCTCTTCAGCGAAGGCGCCTTCTGGTGTGCGACTGATACCATGGCGGCATCGATACCAAACAAAGAGCTTTTTTACACGGCTGCCCCAGGTGAAGAGTGCGAGATCACAGAAACATTAGAAGAGTAAAATGTTTCCAAGCGAAGGGTCTATTCAAATATGTAGGTGCAATGCGGTATTCAATCTGTTTGTTTATGGTGGTAGTTTGTTTAACGTTGTCTGCTGATGAAAAGTCGCCGAGTGATAGCGAAGCCCTTTCGATCTTCGAAGGGCTTGCAGCAAACTGGGAGGGGCTTGATAGCTACGACGTTTCCCTATCCGTCAAAAAGTTCTCTGCCTCGCCGACTGGTATGTTTCGTGATCAAGTCGAAACGTATCGCTTAATGGGAGATTTTCGAGCGAATCGCTACCTGTTCATCTCTCATGGCAAGCGTAGGGATGAAGGGAGCGATGACGAAGAAGCACAAGTGTTAAAATCCACGAGAGTATTTTTCTACGATCAGGTGCTTGGCGAGGCATGGGTTAGAAACTTCCCAGAAAATGCGAGGCGTGTTCCCGCATCGAATCCCCAAGAAGTCTTAGCTGCGTCGCGATTTCCTGATATTCGTTTAGTCGGATGCTACGAAACCCTGCGTAACTTCGATACCCGGTTTGCGATTGACGAGGTGTTCCATGCGGAATATCACACAGGAAAATTCATAAAAACCATTGAGTCGCACGCGAACGAATCAGTTGTTCGCGTTGATGATCCTTACGGAAGTGCTGGGGGGAAGACTCAGCCGGCGATTGAGGTTCGACTTGGATCTTTTAGTGCCAACCAACATACGCTATGCCTACGGTACAGACAAAAGCGAGAGGCTCTCGAGACAAGAAGCACTTGCATGGAAAGAAATTAATGGTGTGGTAGTCCCGATTTCTGTTCAAGGTGAGTTTAGAAGGAATCAAAAGGTTGAGGGTAAAATAGTGTCGTTTCCAGAAAGCTTCGACGTTACATTTAACTGGTTTGCTGTGAACGAAGGTTGGGAATCTGAAGCCGGCCCACAAACACTCCTCGATATACCTAAGTTGTTTTCTCTTTTGGAGGAAACAACAACAAACATCAGTAAGGCAGATTGACCCGGAAGAACGCATCGTTCGAGATGTCGTGTTCAGCGTTACGCTCTTTTAAGCGATCACTGCTCGCTTCTTGTCGCTACTTCATTTGGTGCGTTTTTTCGCAGTGCGTTTGCGTGCATCCGCGATGAGATCATTGTGCATAACGGACCCAGCGACGAAGTTGACCGATTTGAAGCCATTAAAAGGCTGCCGCATGTTCGCCTGACCGAAGACATGCTCTCGATGGCCGGGTGAGGTGGTGACCTGATTCCGGGTGCGCCTGGGGCTTAAAATGGCCGTCTCAGGAGATCACCGCTATGAGTAAGAAGACCGTCAAAGAGTCAAGTAAAACACGACGCCAATTCACCGAGCAGTTCAAACAAGATGCCATACAGATGTTGCTCGATGGCCATTCGGCGACATCGGTGGTTGACCGGCTCGGCTTATCGGGAACCAACTTGTTGTATCGATGGAAAAGAGAGCAGTTACGACAAAGCGGCCCAGTGGCTTCATCGCTGGATAGCCGAGTGAAGGAATTGGAAATTGAGTTGCGTCGAGTCGAACGAGAGCGTGACATCTTAAAAAAAGCATTGTCTATTTTCAGCCGAAGCGACTGAGTGATCGTTTCGCGGCAGCAGAAGAAGTAATCAACTCAACGAAGGCGTCAGCTAGCGATGTTTGCCATGCTCTTTTGTTGTCACGGAATTCGTTCTGTGAATATCAGCAAGCAAGGCGGCGAATCGAATCGGGCCGAAGAACTCTCGCCGATGATTATTGACGTTTTTTGGAAACATCGGAGGCACTACGGTGCTCGACGCATTGCCAGTGACCAACTTGCTCGCGAATTCTGTCGAGGCGTCTGAGTACTTTTACTACTGCTAGGGCTGGGCGTGGTACAGATACATCGCACCGTACGTCCAGTTGCTCTTTGGCATATTAGGAAAGTTTTGCCGATCCATCATCAGTGCGATGTACGGCGCCGGGTAACCGTCGGGAAGGGGGATGATGTTGGGCCAAATTCGCGTCCCTGTTTTCTCGTTCCACGGCGGCAGATGCATGTTCAACTCACCGACCGGTTTCAGCTCGGGATAGCTGCGTATATAGACTTTGCGATCAGCACTACCGAAAAAGACATAGCGTGAGTCGCCGACCTTTTGGATCAAGGTCCCTGTGCTGTCCATTTCCACGGGACCGGCTAGACGCTGATATCCGCGATCCCAATGATCGGATTCCCACATTCCCGCTCGATACTTGCCCGCTTTCTCGGACAGCAACAAACGCCATTTCCCTACCTGCGAATCGTAGACACCGTGGGGGTCTTCGTGCTGTCCGGTCACACCGATCGGCTTGGCATGCATGATCGAAAAACCACGCCGCGGATCGCGATCACTCCAGACCGCAAGGATCGCCTTTTCCTCTTGACTTGATTTCGTCCCCAGTGCGCTGAAGCCGGTCGTCCAGCCTCGCCACTGTTTCGATGCCTCGTCATAGAACAGGTGTGAGGCGAGTTCGTTCCGCCAAAGTCCGTCGCCCATGTCAAAGACGATGATGCCCTCGAAGCGAATGTCAAAAACCGATGGGTCCATCGAAAACACCCCTTGCATCGGATGTGGCAAGGCACGTCCGCGAACCGTCATCGTTAACCACACGCGGCCTTGATCTAACAGCGGCTCACCGCTCTGGTTGGTGATCGCACGAATGTCCGCCTGGCCACAACCGGGCGTCAATGCCGACAGGACTTCGTCAATTTCAGCGGATGAGTTTGCTTCGAGGTCACTCGACAAGCGAAACTCGTAACGCGAGATCAAGTCCTTGTGACGAAGTTCGAGATGTTCATTGAAATCGGGATACCCGACCAGTTGCGACTTTCCTTCGGAATCGAGGTACAGGTTCACTCCGACGGCCAACATCTGGACACGAAGCCGCATCGGCCCCGTTGTTCTGACGTCGTCAGGCCATGCATATTCTTGACGACTGACTTCCTGTCCGTCCTTCACCACAACCCATTCGATCGCCTGGTACTCGCCGTTCTCGGCAACAATGCACGCGGAAAGGAAGTCCTCTTGCTCGGTGTCGCAAAAGCTAAGCCCAATTCGCCCGCTCCCATCGAATTGGTGCAGGCCAAGTTCGTAAGTTGCAAAGGGATTGAATCCACCGACCCACCGCTCGGACGATCCGCTGTGTGCGTCGGTCGAGATTCTCAGTCGCCCCGCTTCGATCGTGCCTCGGGTCTCGCCTGTCGGATCACCCACCACCGGATGCATCAAGTCCAGTCCAACGATCTTATCGGGCTGTAGCGATGACAGTGGAATCTGCTGTGACCGATCAAAGATCATTCTGCTCGTTGCTTGGCGGCGAAACACCAGTGACTGAGGAGTGACTTCAGGCGACTGCGCCCAGCCGTCGATGCCGAGGATGCACTGCAGGGCCGCCGCGATCAGCACCACAAGAATTCGATATGGACGGCAGAATCGGTGATATTTCATTGGGTGTTTTTCATCTTCTACGGGGGGCGGGTGTATCGCTGCGATGCTAATCACAAAGTGAACAGGGCGACGGCATAATAGCGGTCGTCATGGTAATTAAAGAATCGCCATCGATAAACGGCCTGCCATCCGGTGTGACGATCGTCCGTCTTTTTCGCCTCACGTTTTCTCTTTCTGACGAGCAAATGAATTCAGTCAACCTATTCGTCTGTCCCCACATTCGGCTGTCAAAAGCGATCCGTTCTGTGACCTTGTTACTCCCCAACCTCTGAGACATTGACAGCTCGAATCTTGAGGTCTTTGAAAAACTCATTCGCTTTGAATTTACCAGCGCGAGTGTCCTTGCCGTTGGTCCACAGCGGTGTGGTGCTGCCGTCGGCGTGGCGGATGCGAAGGTTGTCGAGATAGATCGTGAACGTACCCGCTGTGCCGCCGCTGAAGACGACGCCGTGCTTGCCCAGAGGACCAGGCGCGGTGCTGGCGAGGCCCACGACTCGGTGCTCCCAGGTGCTCTTGCCGTCGGCAATGCCGGGACCGGTGCTCTGATCGCGGCCGAATTGATCCACACCCACGCCGGGCTTGAATAGTGGGCCAAAGGGTTTCGAATTGTTGCCTTCGAGCGTCGAGAAATACGGACGCCGCGTCGGCGCGTTCGCGGAAAAGGCGATGTCGTATTCGATCCAGTCGGTGGCGTATTGGGTGCCGTTCCAGTTCGCTAACGAAATCGCCATTCGATCTCTCGGCTTCGCCTTGTTGGTGATGGTCACGGTGACGGCCAGCACTTCGCCTTCGGGGGCGGCCGGTGCGTGGTATTTTTCAGGTGCAGGCTGGTGACTGAGCGCGACGCCGATCGAATCGGCCCAGTCGTTCATCTTCGCCACGAGTGATCCGATCACATCGGGATGCAACTCAGCGACATTGTTCGACTCGATCTCATCGTTTCTGATGTCGTAAAGTTCGTAGCGGTTGAAAAAGCGATGGAGCTTCCACTGGTCGGTACGGATCGCGTCCTCGTCACGCCAGACCCAGTAGTAACTTTCCACCGGGCTCGGCTGATTGTCACGCAACGCGGGCCAGATATTCTTGCCGTCTAGCGGACGCGTCTGCGGCATCGTCGAGTCCGTCATCGCCATCAACGTGGGAAACATATCGAGCACGCCGCACAGACCGTCCCACTTTTTGCCGCCGACCAAGCCACCGTTGGGCCAATGGAAGACGGTAGGCAAACGCACGCCGCCGTCGTAGATGGTGTGCTTGTGACCGCGCAGTGGCAGGCTGCTGCCAGCTTCCATCGCGCCGTTGTCACTGGTGAAGACGAAAATCGTGTTGTCGATCAGACCGAGTTTTTCCAGCTCGGCAAAAATGGCGGCGACGTTGTTATCCATCGAGTGCAGCATCGCGGCATGGATGTGTTTTCCCTCGTCGGTCGTCTTTTCGCTGGCGGTGGGAAGCTCAGTGGCCATCTTCGGATCGATGGCGGCCAGATCGTCGTCGTTTGCCTGCAGTGGTGCATGGGCAATGTGGAAGGGGACGTAGCAGAAAAACGGCTGTTCCTTGTGCTCGCGGATGAAGTCGATGGTGTAGTTCGTCACCAGATCGTCGGTGTAGCCTTCGTCATGCGGGCGGAACTCGAGATTGTGCCACCACGAGACCGGTCCACGTCCCTGGACGGTTCGGCGATTGAAAAAATCCGCGCCGCCACCGTAGTAAACCCATGCCTCGTCGAACCCATGGGCGTTAACGCCGTGTCCCCCTGCGAACTTTTTGTTCGGCATCTGTTTGAACGCCTCGGCGAACGCGGCTCGGAATTCCGGCGTATCAGGATCGTCACCGTTGTGCCATTTGCCGAAGATACCAGTGCGATAGCCGTTGGTTTTAAAACCTTCGGCAATGGTGGTCTCCTCTTTTTCCAATTCACCACCTACCTCCGGCGCCGTACCGACTCGGATCGGATGCCGTCCGGTCAGAAACATCGCACGCGTTGGCGAACAAACGCACCAGCCCATGAACTGCCTCAGTTCGACGCCGCGTGAAAAGAGCCGGTCAATGTTCGGCGTCGGCACCCCGCCGCCGTGAACGCTCAAGTCACCCCAGCCGACATCGTCGGCCATGATGTAAACGACGTTGGGCTTGATTGGCTCGGCCGCAACCGAATTCGTCACGGAGACACAAATCGAGCACAGCAACAGAACGTAGAATTTCACGGCGACGCCGTGAACAAAGCGCACTAGCCAGCACACGCCGGGCGTTCTCGCCCTTGGAACGGAATGATGATCCACAGTCTCGTTCGTTAGGCGATTCGTCGTATTCTTGGGCATCCGCGTCTTTCTGTAATCGGAGGTCGGGGCGTTGTTCGTAAGTGAATGCTCATGTCGTCAACGGGAAAGAACAGGACATCTGGTCGCGTTTCTGGTTGCGTTTCCGTCTTGGTTTGGGAAGCGAATGTGAGGAGACAAGCAATGAGCGTCGCTCAGGATGAATACGATATTCGGCTTCTCCGTTCCGATCGTCGTTGAAGCCACAAAGTGAAACCCAAGAATTCGGGCGAACTTCAAGATGGTTTGCTGCAAGTCTCTGACTTGCTTGACCAGTGCGATAGATTGATGCATCTATTTCTCGTCCTTTTCTAAAGGCCGACTCCCTTCGAAGGCTCCCCAGGCAACGCGTTCGTCGTACTCTTTCGCCTTCTTATAAAGTTCTGCGTCGTAGTCGGGATTCAGCTTCGGGATGCGTGCACCGACCTGTTCGAAATAGTCCATCATTTCGCGGTACAACTTCTTGTGATTCTCGGGATGAATTTTGGCGATGTTGTGCGTTTCACCCATGTCGGCTGACAAGTCAAACAGCATCGGCACATCGGGACGGTCGTAGAAGTGCATCAGCTTTCGGTCGCCAGAGACCACGGCCGAATGCGGCATGCCAGACCGGTAGTGCGGATAGTGAAAGTAGAGGTTGCGGTTGAGAAAGGACTCGCTGGGTTGTTCGCCCGCCATGTAGCCCGCCAGACTGACGCCATCGATGTCCTTCAGCG
>CAXBHV010000011.1:0-18820 GCA_963974855.1 uncultured Rhodopirellula sp.
TTTCCATCCATCTTTGGCACAGGGACAGAGGACTATTATGCCTATTCATGGGGCGGGGTGAGCACTGATTTCTATGAGCATCCGTTTCATGCGCAGCCGCGTGCCCACGAATACAACAAGTTGAACCGCAAGCCAATGGAGAAGGCGGGTGTTCGCAATACGCTTGGGTATAGTGTCGAGACCCGAAGTCGTTCTTTGGATACGATGCCCTTCGCTAGCTCGCTTCAGCTGGACATGGAGGTCTGGTCCTGGACCGATTGCGAGATGGGCTACGGCGTGGGCATGTGTTGGTACGGTTTTGCCGACACGACCTCGAACCGTAAACCGGAACCGGCCGAGGCGCTCAACGTGCCGCCGGTGCCGGATCTGCAGAACGCTACACCGGAATCCTCCGCCGATTCATTCAAGGACGCGGTCGAGATCGGTCCGGAACGGGTGCGATCGAAGCCAGATAGGATCGTGCTGAAGATGCAAGACTTGAAAAAGATGAAGTTCAAGGGCACATGGAATCAGGGGACGCACCAATTGTTCAAAGGTGCTCTCTTGAGTGACACGGTTGAATTGAGCATCCCGGCGGCCAGTGATGGGGCCGAGAAGTTGACCTTGTATGCCACGAAATCGAGAGACTTTGGCATTCTACGCTTCTCGGTGAACGGTAAACCTGCTGGCGCCGAAGTGGATCTTTATGCCGCCAAGCCTATTCCGACCGGCGGGATCGAACTAGGCGACTTCGAACCCGTCGACAGTGCTTATGTAGTGCGAGTCGACGTGGTCGGCAAGAACCCGAAGAGCCTCGGCACTTTATTTGGCCTTGATTGCATCACTCTGACTTCGCCCACGATCGAGAATACGGACCCCAATCAATGAACCCGAGTGATCTAAAAATTGTAAAGTTTGCATGGCTGCTAGGAGCGCTCTTGTGCGCAAGCACCGATGCGATGGCAGACACGCATGACCGGCCCAACATCATCGTGATCATGGCGGACGACTTGGGATATGCCGATGTCGGCTGCTATGGCTGCAAAGATATCCCGACGCCCAATATCGATCAGCTGGCAGCGGACGGCGTGCGTTTTACCTCCGGCTATGTCACGGGGAACATGTGCGGTCCCTCCAGAGCAGGATTTTTGAGCGGTCGTCACCAGTCGACTTTTGGCTATTACAGCAATGTTTCCTCACCCTTCGATCCGGCTCAGGGATTGCCGAAAATAGAGACCATTGCCAGCCTATTGCAGAAGCAGGGCTACGCGACTGGCGGTGTGGGCAAGTGGCACATGGGAACGACGCCTGATCAGCATCCCAATGCAAAAGGGTTTGACGACTGGTTTGGCTTTCTGGGTGGCGGACTCATGTACTACCCCTTGGACCATCCTTCGTATCAAGGTCGATTCACTCCACTGAAGCGACCGGCCAAGCATCGTGATCTTCAGCACACGATGCCGTTGATCCACAACATGACACCGGTCCAGTGGGATCAGTATCTGACGCGTGAGCTGACCGATGCGGGAATCGCCTTTGTTGAAAAAAAGCCGGAGCAGCCGTTCTTTCTATTCATGTCGTACAACGCCCCGCATCTTGATCTGGAGGCGCCACCAGAAACGATTGCCAAATTTCCTGAAGACGCGATGACAGTGGTCCCCGGAGTGACGCCGAAATCTCGCTCCATTTATGGAGCCATGGTCTATGAAATGGACCAAGGCATCGGCAAGCTGTTGGCGAAGGTTAATGAAATGGGCCTCAGTGACAACACCATCGTTTGGTTTTTGAGTGATCACGGTGGGATGAGAAGGACAAGTGACAATCGGCCGCTGAGAGGCAGCAAAGGAAACTCCTACGAGGGTGGTTTACGGGTGCCGATGATCGTGAAGTGGCCCGGTAAAACAGCGACCGGAGTTGTGCTTCATTCGCCGGTGACATCACTGGATATCGGTGCCACCTCGCTTGCGATAGCTGGCGGAGATCCGGTCGGCGCCGGGCTTCATGGCAAAGACATCCGTGCCTATATGACCGGCCAGTCGGAGGAGGCACCGCACGAGGCGCTCTATTGGTATACGGGAAGTTACAAGGCTCCGGCTGGTGTGCTGCGTGAAGGCAATTTCAAACTCCTTTATGAAAAAGGAAAAGCCCAGCTCTATAACCTGAGCGACGACCTCGGAGAAACAACCGACCTGGCGGCCACTCATCCGCAGCGGGTGCAGTCGATGCTTGCTCGCTGGAAAGAATGGGCCGAAGGGCGTCAACCCGAGCTTTGGGGGAAAAGTCGAGGCTCATTCCAATACGCGGACTACGAGTGGCTCAAGGGCAGCCAGCACTATAGGCACACGTCCAAGTAGCGACGTGTGTGAATGACGAACGGGTGCATGGAAGCTCAATTGCAAGTAAGGCCGGTTCCCACCGGCCTCGCAGCTCAAACAAACTGGCCAGTGGGAACCGGCCCCAACCGAATCAACAAGAAAGACTTGAACAATGAGCGTTGGAAAATTTGCAACTCTGCTTGGGATCCTGCTGGCGTTTGTAACGATGGCCGTGGCCGATGAACGCTATGTGCTGCGATATGACGCGCCGGCCAATGACAATTTGCTGGAGGCGTCAAAAGGAAGAGCCAAGGGAATCGGCTATATCCAGACGGCACTGCCGATGGGCAATGGTCGACTGGGAGCCATGTTTTCCGGCGGTATCGATACCGAGCATCTGCTGATCAATGACATCACACTGTGGATGAATGCCAAGCGTGGCATGGACAAGGCGGCGCAGTCCGGCACACGAACCGTTGCTGCGGAGGATTTCGAGACGGTCAGGAAAGCCTATCGCGAGGGAAAATTCGGCACCAAGTCGGGCAGTATGGAAAGCCTCTCCACGAAGTATCTCAGCAGTACCGAACCGCTAGGGAACTATGCCCCCTTCACCGACCTGATGATTTCCTCAGGTCACGATCCGGCACAGGTTCGCAACTACCGCCGTTCTCTCGATTCGCGAACGGGGCTGGGAACCGTCAGCTATTCGATCGGGGATGGAACGTTCACCCGAGAATTCTTTTGCAGCTACCCGCACGATGTGGTGGTGGCCCGCTATACGGCCGAGGGTGCAAAACTGAATCTAACGATTCATACCACGACCCAGCACAAGGGGGCGCAAGTCAGTGCAGCAGACAACCGCATCATCCTGAGCGGCAAAGCGAAGATGGTTCAGGACGATGTCGAGTTCATGCAGATCATACAGATTGATGCCGGCGACGCAGACGTGACGCCGCAGCCCGACGGCTCAGTCAAAATCGCCGGCGCAAGCGATGTGACGATTGTTCTGGCGGGCTATTGCGATTATCTGCCCGTCTATCCGTCCTTCAAAGGACGCGACTATCAAGCGGATTGCGAAAAAACGATTACCGCGGCGGCAAAACTTGGCTTTGATTCGCTCAAAAAATCGCATGTCGACGATGTCTCGACGATGGTGAACCGCTGTCGGTTGGAGCTGGATTTTGAACCGTCCGGATTGACCACCGACAAGCTGGTATCCGGTGATGGAAGCCTGGAACTGGAAAACCTGTACTTCCATTACAGCCGTTATCTGCAATTGTGCTGTTCGCGTGGTGCACCGGTTCCCTCCAACCTGCAAGGGCTTTGGAATGCCGACCTCAAGCCGGCGTGGAACTGCGATTACCACACCGATATCAACGTACAGATGAACTACTGGATGGTCGATCCAGCGAACTTGTCGGAATCGTTCCGTCCATTCGTCCAGTGGACGAAGATTCTTGCTGAATCAGGCTCGCATACGGCACGCGAAACCTTTGGTGTTGAAAAAGGCTGGAGCATGGGGCTGAACGGCAATGTGTTTGGCTTCACCGCGCAGAACGAACATGGACGTCGCAACCAGCAGGGTGGGCACTGGCTTTGCCAGAACCTGTTCGACCATTATGCCTTCACCCAAGACCGTGCGTATCTCGAAGAGATCTATCCGATCCTCAAAGGCTCGGCAGAATTCTTTGTCGAGTACCTCGCTGCATGGAAGGACGGCACCTTGGTCGTCTATCCCACTTGGTCGCCCGAAAACAGTTACCTAGTCAAACAGTACGGCAAACTGAACAAGCAGGCTTACGGAGCCTCTTGGGATCAGCAGCTCGTGCTGAATCTCTTCACGGACTGTATCGAAGCTTCCACGGTCCTCCGGCGCGATGAAGATTTTCGCAAAACGTTGCAGGAAATGATCCCGCATCTCTGCCCGCAAAAAATTGGTCAGTATGGTCAGCTGCAGGAGTGGCCCGAGGACTGGGACAACCCCAAGGATACGCACCGTCATATCTCGCATTTGATCGCGCTGCATCCCGGTCGCGATATCTCACCGCTGACAACAAAAGAATTGCATCAGGCGGCCTTGGTAACGATGAAGCATCGCGGCGACGAATCCACCGGCTGGAGCACCGGTTGGAAAACTTGTTTTTGGTCGCGACTACACAACGGCGACCGCGCGCACAAAATCTATCAATTCCTGACGTCCAAACGGGCGTATCCGAATCTATTTGATTTCCATCCGCCGTTCCAGATCGATGGCAATTTTGGTGGGGCGGCCGGCGTCTGCGAAATGTTGCTGCAAAGCCACTTGCGCAGTGTGAATGCCGATGCAAAGACGATCGAAGAGGCCGCGTTTGTGGCGTACCAGAAGGATCCGAAGCAACAAAAGCATTTTGTGCCTGTTGTACCGGATGAATCCTTAGTTGACGCGCCATACATTCTGCACCTGTTGCCCGCACTGCCAACAGCCTGGCCCAATGGCAAAGTCGATGGTCTGCGTGCGCGCGGCGGCTTTGAAGTCGATATGCAGTGGAGCGACAATCAACTCACCAAAGCCACGATCCACGCCATCCGCGACAGTACATTCCGTGTTTATTGGGATGGCAAGCTCAGCGAAACCATCTCACTGAAACAAGGTCAGTCGACGGGTTGGCCGAGAACGAACATACGATGAAAAAGCTCATCTTCCTCGAGGCCATCGGCGAAAGTAACAAGATGAATCGAATTAAATGCATGCTGGTGGTGTCACTGGGGCTGGCATTGCCAACCGGCGTTGTTGCCGAAGAGACCGCCGGTGACGCTCGCCAGGGCGGTACCACGGCTCCCAATATCGTTTTGATTTTGGCCGATGACATGGCTTGGTCGGATGTCGGCTACAACGGTCAAAAGAACTTTGAGACTCCGCATATTGATCAAATGGCCGCTGATGGCATGCGATTCGATGATGCGTATGCCGGTACTTCGGTCTGCTCGCCGTCACGGGCCTGTTTGATCACCGGCATGTATTCGCCGAGGCATCACATCTATCATCCCGGAGCCCGAGCACGAGACAACATGAATGCTTACTGTCTGCGATCTTGACTGGGATAAATAAGAACAAACAGGAAGCAAAACTAATTCGAATAAAGCGATTTAATGAATAAATACCGTTTGCAGTTGATCGTCTTCCTCCTGGCTGCAATGAACTCTGCCCACGGAGCGGAACTGTATGTAAGCACCTCTGGGAACGATGCAAACTCGGGAACGCAGGAGAGTCCGCTGGCGTCACTCGAAGGCGCACGAGCAAAAATCGTCGCCCAAAACTTTGCGGGCGGAGAACCTGTGACAGTGTGGGTGCAAGGCGGCACTTATCATTTGACTCAGCCTTTTCAATTGGGAGTCGATGATTCGGGCACTGACGACGCACCGATCACTTACGCAGCGGTCCCCGGTGAGCAGGTGATCTTGAAAGGCAGCCAGGCACTCGACGCCGACAAGTGGGAGCCTAATGAGGCTGGTGTTTACGTGCAATCTCTCAGGGACACGGCATTGGAAGGGCGTGAGATCAACCAGCTTTTCATGGCAGACAAACGCATGGTGCGTGCACGTTTTCCGAACTGGGACTTCGAGAACCCACTGCGTACCGGCAACGGCTATCTCCGTGCGGGCGAATCGAAGTCGATGAAATCCATGACATGGCGTGACGATTTAGCGAGGCGAGTCGAGAGTTGGAGTCGTCCGCAGAACGGAATTGTGCATATCTTTCATTCCCGTAACTGGGGGAACTTTCAGTTCCAAATCAAGGCGATTGAGCCGGCTGCCCGAAAGATCCACTTCAGTCAAGGCGGGTGGCAAGCCCAGCGCCGGGAACGAGGGATAAGCGGGGCACCGTACTACATTGAAAACATTCGCGAGGAACTGGATGCTCCCTTTGAGTGGTTCCACGACATGAAACAAGACGCCCTCTATTTTAAGCCGCCAGCGGGAACGGATCTGAGTCAGACGGTGGTTGAAGCAGCGGTTTCCAGCCGACTGATTGAATGCGCCGGAGTGAAGAATGTTCATTTTTCGGGATTTCATCTGACGCAAACCCGTACAACCTTCATGGACACCTACGAGGATCTGGCCCGGGGAGACTGGGCGATCCACCGCGGAGGTGCCGTCTATATCACCAACAGCCAGAACTGTTCAATCAAGGACTTTCATATCGAACAGGTGGGCGGAAACGGTATCTTCGTGGATGGGTTCAATGATCAGATTCATATCTCCGGATGTCTGATCGAGGCAACCGGTGATAGCTCAGTCTGTTTCGTGGGGAGCCCCAAGGCGGTGCGTGAGTATCAGACGTGGACGGAATCCTTGGATTCGATCACCGATCTCGAGCCCGGACCGAAGACAGAAGATTATCCGCGATCTTGTTCTGTCACAAACAGTATCCTGCGCGATGCTGGAATCTACGGAAAGCAGACCTCCGGCGTGATCGTCTCGATGGCAATGGACATCACCATCGATCATTGCAGCGTGTACAAAATCGCCCGGGCCGGTGTGACCTTCAACGACGGAACTTGGGGCGGCCACGTGATGTCGAACTGTGACATTTATGACACAGTGTTGGATACAGGCGAGCATGGCCCTTTTAACTCATGGGGACGTGAGCGGTTTTGGGCTGTTAATCCGACGAAGGGCTTTAGCACGACGAAGGAATTGGTGATGCTCGATGCGATCAAGCCGACGGTGCTGCGAGGTAATCGAGTTGGAAACTATCGTGCCGGTGTGAGTGCGGGGAACTGGACGATCGATCTGGATGACGGCTCCTCGAACTTCAAAATCTACAACAACCTGATGCTGGGCTCGACGCTCAAGCTACGCGACGGCTATTTCCGCAACGTGCATAACAACATCATGGTCAGCGCGGTTCCGATCGGTCTGCACGTCTGGCCGGAAGATAGTACAGAGAATGTTTTTCAGCGCAACATCACGGTCGTAGCCGGCGCAACTGAAGGAAGTGGAAGTCAGGCGTCCACCGTAATCGGGGCGGTGCGTATGCCAAAGCCGGCGAATTGGGGGACGTTCGATCATAATCTATGGTGGAATATAAACTCCGGAAAGTTTGATGCCGGCAAGGCGGGAAACAGTCTAGAGTCCTGGCAAAAAAGCCAAGGAAAGAACAGCGTGTTCGCCGATCCGCTGTTTGTCGATCCCGTTAACAGAGACTACCGCGTCAAACCGGACTCACCCGCGCTGGAACTTGGCTTCAAGAACTTTCCGATGGATCAGTTCGGTCATCGAATGACACGGATTATCAATGGCAGTCGTGACTTTGCCGGTTTGTGTCAGGTCGTCATCCGTGCGGATGCTCGCGGCGGCCAAGTGCGTTATACGACCGATGGTTCGCGCCCGACCCGAAACTCTGCGATCTATTCCGCGCCGTTGACACTTGCCGAGACAAGCACAGTGCGCGCCTGTACGTTCGATGCCAACGGCCAGGAGGTGGGGTTTGGGGATTCAGCTACCTTGACCAAAGTCAATAAAGTCGTCCACCAGAGTTGGTTGGCCTCGCTGCTGGCTGGTGAGTTTGTTGCGTCTGGAACTTCTAACGACTCCGCAGGGAAGGGAGAGCACGGAAGTAAGACACCTAAACCCAAGAAGATCAGTTGGGCGGGCCTGTCGCTCGTAACCATTTCCGACTTCCCTGACTATATCGATGCTTCAGGCGGTCAACCTACTGGGGTTTTTGCAGTGAGCCTTCAAAAGGGTTCCCTCGCAGCTAAGGCGGGCTTTGAGGATGGGGACACTATTATCGAAGCGAACGGACAAGAAATTAAGAAGATATCTGATCTGGAAAAGGTCCTTGAAGCAAATCCCCAAACCATAAAGTGCAAAGTCTTCCGTGGATACAAGCATTTTGATCTGACCATCCTGATGCAGAGATAAACCCAGTCGATCGATTAAATATTAGCTGTTGCAAAACTAGGTTAACGATGAACGTAAATGTAGACTTGAAGCCACTGAAATTAGTGGTCCCGTTGTTGGTCTTGGCAGCATCGACTGTCTTTGCGGACGAGACTTGGACGATCGACACACAAGCTGATTGGGAGCAAAACATCGCTTCGCAATCTCAGCTTGAGCTGAAGGACGGCATGGCTTCACCGACTGCGAAAACGGCGACCTTTCAAAGTAAACTGAAACGTTTTGCGGATAAAAAATCGGCGGAGCTGATTTCTTTTGAGCAGTCGACCGTCTGGGAGAATTGGAATCCCGTTAAGAATATTGGCACGGCGAGCATGGGGGATGCGCCGGTGCTTTTAAGTTTGGGGCCGGATAACTACTGGATGTTTGCGATGTATCGCCAACAGGGGAGCAAGGGGAATAAGGCTGCGACACTGGATGGGTTCGATACTCCATTGCTCACCACAGGGGTTTCTAATGAATTCAACGCACCCGGTGGACTCAAGAAGAGCAAGGGCGGTTACCACGCTTGGCAAAGTCGCGACATGGTCAACTGGGTACACCATGGGCAGGTCACCAAACGCGGGTGTGTGACCACGGCAGAGTATGTCGACGGAAAAGTCTATATCTATTATGACTTTCCAAATGATCAGGATCCTCATCTCGTGATTGACAGCGATCTCACCGATGGCATTGCCGGCAAAGAGATGGGGATGGCTTTTAAAGACCCATCCGATGGATCGGACTGTGCGATCTTTCGTGATCTGGACGGGAAGTTTCACCTCATCCTAGAGGACTGGAGTCCGATCGATGCTTCGACCCACGCCTGGGATTCTCCTCTGGCAATGCATGCGGTCAGTGAAGATGGAATCAATGATTTCAAGATCCTGCCGCCGCCGGTTGATGAGCGAACGACCCCCACTGGTATGTTCGCCGAATATCCCCACCCACACTGGCACCGGGATGATCCCAAGAACTACCCTGGCAAACCGGCTCCGGTGGATGTTCCTCAGCATAGGATTAAAGCCGGGGATATGATCGCGTTTGGCAAATACGAAATACACGAACCCGAGCAAAATGCATATGGGGATTGGGCGGCAATCGCGATTGGAGGGCAGCATTACCTTTTTTGCGATTTCGACCCGGTGGGCAGCCACGGCAAACAATCGATGAGCGTGGGGCGGTTCACTGCGTCGAGCATTGATGGCCCATTCAAGTGGTGTGGCAATGTTGGGAAGGGGCATCCGGATCCGGACATCATGTTTGCCGAGGGGCGGTTCTACTTAGCGACTCAAACACCGAACGATTTCACTAGCCCCGGCCCATGGGTGGAAACAGTCGAGGTGCGTGTGGGCGTGGATACCAACAACGATACCAAAATCGATAACTGGTCCGATTGGCAAGAGGTCAGAGAAAGCTACGACTACACGCCTGGCTTCGCTAAGCAGATACGAAAAACGTCCGCAGCGATGGACCTATCCGGATTGCCACCAAGCTACGGCTTTCAATTTGAAGTTCGTATGACTGATACGACCGCCAACCAATCCAAACCGATTTTGGACAAAATCGTACTGTCGTTTGCGAACTAGAAAACTCGTCTAGGACGAGCCGATCCCGCCACGCGCGTTGCCCTTGAAACTTCAAGACAATCGCACTCAGGAAAGTACCGATGAAAACGACAACGCCATTCCTCGCTGCTGTAGCCTGTGTACTGTTCGCTGACATCAAAAAGGGCAAGGACAGAAACTAATTCACGATGTAGTCGCGTCAGGGGCAATCTGACGGGACTCTCGTTTTTGTCTGCAAGCCAACCAATCCGCGCCCGAATATCATTATCTTTACTGACGACCTGTGCCATGCGGATCTCTAATCGAACAGCAGCAATGCGTTGAAAATCAAATACATCGTGCCGCAAAGCCGCAACGGCGTGTCGCAAATCGTTAACAACCGCCCCATTCAATGGACTACAATAGGCTATCTAACAGCCACTCACCCAACCTAAACTCGTGGTTCGTCACGAAGCAAAGTTAGGATTATCCGTAGTGGACGAGGCTACGAGTCCCTTCGCTAAGCAGTTTGGCAGGAATCATCGGGTGAAAATCCCGTTAGCCGTTTGAGCTAATGCTGTGAAGCATTTCCTGTAGTGGAACTCGTCAAGAGTTTCGGGGGCATACGTCATGGACACGAAAGTCTTGACGACTTCCGCTACGCTAAATTAGCACAAAAGGACTCGTCGCCTCGTCCACTACCCTAAAATTGAAAGCTGGCAAACCACTCGATATCAAGGGTGCGATTGATGGGCTTTAACCCGATCCGCGGACACTTGATTAACGCAACGCAAATGATAATGGGAGTCGTAAATTGATAAGACGATTTTGCAAACAACGTGATCATCGAATCGGAATCAACATCGGAACGATTAATCCAAAACTTCTGCAAACAGTTGCGTTGCTGTTCACACTGCTCGTTGTTCCGACCGTGGTTGCTGCGGAGGAAACTGCCACTGTCAAAGTGACCCATTCTGCACTGCAGGGCATTGGTGCAGAAAAGGGGGTGATGCGGCGTGATCCAAGCGACATCATCAAGGTCGGCGACCTTTACTACGTGTGGTATTCCAAGGGCAAGATTTCTCCCGGCTACGATGCGACCGTTTGGTACGCCACGTCAACCGATGGATCAGTACTGGCTGTTTTATACAGGTACTTCTAAAGATTACGGCAAGGGATTCAACCCAGACTCGAAGATCGGCATTGCGGTATCCAATTCACCCGATGGTCCCTGGCAGCGACTGGACACCAACCCGGCGCTGAAGAACAGCGACAACCCGGATGATTTTGACAGCCACCTCGTTGACGACGCGTGTCTGATCGTCCGGGAAGGTAAATACTGGTTTTACTACAAGGGGCGTCAGTTGGGCAAAGGTCCAGGCCAGACGCAGATGGGATTGGCGATCGCCGAGCATCCGCAAGGTCCGTATGTCCGACACGAATCGAATCCCGTGATTCCCGGCAACCACGAAGTTTTGGTTTGGCCACAGGGCAAAGGCGTGGCTGCGATGATCGGAACGACGGGGCCGAAAGAGATCACGAACACGATTCAGTACGCCGAAGACGGGATCCATTTCTCCAAAACCCATGATGTAAAAAACGGGCCCTGGGCCGGTGGAGCCTATCGGCCAGAAGCGTTTACGCAAAGTGGCACCGGAGAGATCCCCGAGTGGGGCGTCGAAATTGGCAGAGCCAAGGGACACCTGCCGTTCATCGGACGTTTTGATTGCAACGTCGCCCCCTGATGCTGCGTTTGATCATGGAGTAGGCCTCGGTAGAGGCCGCAAATGACGGCAATAGCGTTTGTACGCTACGCTCGCCAGAGCGTGGATGGTTGCCGCGCAGATGCGAATCACCAACTTCTATCGAAGGTCGCTACCAGGAAATCGTTCACAGTGTTGCCTGATGGGGCTAAACGGCGCTGGCCACGACCAACAAACGGATCTTAGTAGATGAATACAAGAAACATCATCGGTTTGATCGCGAGCGTGTGTTGGGGAGCAACGGCCTTGTTGGCAGCGTCCCCGGCGCGTCCCAACTTTGTCATCATTTTCACTGACGATCAGGGATATGCGGACCTGAGTTGCTTCGGCGGAGACCATGTGCATACTCCGCGGATTGACCAAATGGCGGCCGAAGGCTCGCGGTTGACCAACTTCTATATGGCGGCACCGCTATGTACGCCTTCGCGGGCGGCGCTGATGACCGGATGTTATCCGCGCCGGATTGATATGGCGTATGGTTCTGACTTTGCCGTTTTGTTGGCCGGCGACCGCAAGGGGTTGAATCCAGAGGAAGTGACAATCGCAGAGGTGCTCCGCGAGGCAGGATATGCCACCGGGATGTTTGGCAAGTGGCACCTCGGCGATCAGCCAGAATTTCTGCCCACACGCCAGGGCTTTGACGAATTCTTTGGGCTGCCTTACAGCCATGATATCCATCCGCAGCATCCGCGGCAGGACCACTTCCAATTTCCTCCGCTGCCACTGCTGGACGGGGAAACGGTCGTCGAGCAGGATCCCGACGCGGATTTCTTAACCAAACGGTTCACGCAGCGTGCGGTTCAATTTATCGAACAACAAAAAGACGAACCATTCTTTTTGTATGTACCGCACCCGCTGCCCCATGGTCCGTTGCACGTGTCGCCGCCGTTTATGAAGGACGCGCCCGATGTCATCAAAGCGAAGTTGGCCAAGGAAGGGAAACGCGTCGATTATGGGACTCGCACCAAACTGTTTAAGTACGCGATCGATGAAATCGATTGGTCCGTCGGCCAGATTCTTGATGCGATCAAAGCCAACGGTCTCGATGAAAACACCCTCGTCATTTTCACAAGCGACAACGGCCCAGCGACAGGGAAAGCTCATCCACTGCGAGGCAAGAAAGGCAGCACGTTCGAAGGCGGCCCTCGCGTTCCGGCGATAATACGTTGGCCTGGCAAAATTCCGGCCGGTCGCGAGAACGATGAATTGATGACCGCGATGGATCTGCTGCCTACGTTTGCGGGGCTCGGCGGAGCCGACTTGCCAGCGGACCGCGTCATTGACGGCAAGGACATTTGGCCCGTCCTGACCGGCAATGAAAAGAGTCCGCACGATACTTTTTTCTATTATCGCGACAACGACTTGAAGGCCGTCCGCTCGGGCAAGTGGAAGCTGCACCTAGCGCTGCCGCAAGCCACCGGTGACAAGGGTCAACCGACATCGGCTTTGTATGACCTGGAGTCGGACATCAGCGAAAAGCGAAATGTCATGGCGGAACACCCCGAGGTGGTGGCGCGTCTGCGTGCGGCTGCCGAAGCCTTCGAAAAGAGGTTAGCTGAAAACAGCCGGTCCGCGGCATTCGTGGACGCCCCCACACCACTGAAGCTAGCGAAATAACACCATGCAAAACGAAACCAACACTCAATCCTCCGATGCTCTCGATGGCTGCGGTTCCACGTCCGGCTGCTGCGCAGACGCGAATGCCTTGGTGGGACGTCGCCAATTCGTCAAAGCAACTGGGTTGACCGCAGCGATGATGATGGCGGCTGGCAGCGATGTGATGGCCGGACCATTTGAAGCGGCGGAAATCGATCACGTCATTCCTGCCGACAAGAAGCTGAGCAAAGATTGGATCGCCAGTCTTTATGCACGGGGCGAGCCGCTGACCGCGACCGGCGACGGTCTGAAATACATCGGCATGCCGATCAGTGGCCTCTGTACTGGGCAAGTCTATCTCGGCGGCGATGGCGGGCTTTGGTACTGGAACCTTACCGCCGCGAAGGACCGAAAGAATAACCCCAAAGGTGCTCGCTACATGCAACCCGATGTGGCCCGTTCCTCGAAGGATCAAGGGTTTGCATTGCAAGTCGGTGGCAAGGTCCACACGCTGGACGCCGGCGGATTCAAGAGCGTCAAGTTCACCAATCAATACCCGATGGGGCGAGTGGACTATGCGGATGAATCGTGTCCGCTAAACATTCAACTGGAAGCCTACACGCCCTTCATTCCGCTTCGCCGTGATGAGTCCAGCTATCCGGTCATCGTGATGCGATACACGGTGACCAACCACTCGCCGGATTCCCAGGAGGTGGCGATTGCGGGCTGGATCGATAACAGCACCAATGGCTCGAAGGGTAAGAAAGTCTGTGTGTATCGCGAACTGGACGGGATTGCTACCGTCGAGTGCACGGCAGATTTCGAAAACGCCAATTCGATGGCACTTGGTGTCTTTGGCAAGGAGAAGCCGGAGCTGGTCGATTTGGCAAAAACCAATCCTGGTCCCAACGGCATTTTTGACTCGGGTTCCGGTCCCGAGGATGGTGCCCAAGCCGAGATGAATGCCAAACGGCCTGCCCTCGCTTCGATCGGCCGCAAATTTTCGCTCGGCCCTGGTGAATCCAAGACGGTCTCCTTCGCGGTTTCTTGGAGATTCCCAATGGTTCGCTATGGCACCGCTTTTGGCGTTGGGCCGAAGTCGACCTCACCCGGCCGCAATCACTACGCGACGGTTTGGCCGACCGCTGCCGAAGCTTCCAGTCAAGTAGCCAGCCGTGAGAGCGAGCTGTACGACACCAGCAAGAAATGGATCGATACCTGGTACGATTCCAGCTTGCCGTATTGGTTTTTGGAGCGTGCGTTTATTCCCATCAACTGCATGCAAACCCAAGTCGCACAGCGAGTCTATCCGCGTGGCAACAACACCGAGATTTACAATTTAGAAGAAGGCGTGCGCTGCTGTCCCGGCAATTGCACGCACGTGTGGAACTACGCCCAAGGTTTGGCGAGGGTCTTTCCAGAAATCGAACGCGAGTGCCGCGACAAGATCGAGTATGGTCTCGGTTTCGATGAGTCCACTGGCATGATCTACTTCCGCTATTCCATGAGAGAAGGCAAAAACGGTAAAGACGATGCTCTGGACGGCACCTGCGGCACGATCATTCGCGTGCTGCGTGAAAGCCAGATGACGACCGACTACCGCTTCCTCGAGAGCATGTGGGACCGGGTCAAACGTTCGATGGATTTTGTGATCAAGGAATGGGATCTGGATGAAGACGGGCTATTGGCCGGTGCCCAGCACAACACTTTGGACGAGCCTTGGTACGGCAAGGTGCATTGGTTGATCAACGTCTACCACGCCGCGCTGAAAGCATCGGCGGTGATGGCACGTCAGATGAATCAACCGGCCGTGGCCCAGCGTTATGAACGGATTGTCGCCAAGGGCGGACCGGCGATGGTGGATCTGCTTTGGAAGGAAGATTTCGGCTACTTCATTCACATTCCAGGGGATGCGGATAGCGAAAAGCACGGTTCGACCAATGGCTGTCATATCGACCAAGTGCTGGGCGAAAGCTGGCTGCACGAAGTCGGACTCGATCCGATCCTGCCCAAGGACAAAATTCGAAAATCACTGCAATCGCTGTGGAAGTACAACTTTGCACCGAACGTGGGCGAGTTCCGCAAAGTGATGAGAAACGGCCGTTGGTATGCCGCCGCTGGCGATGCGGGGCTAGTGATGTGCAGCTTCCCAAATGGCAAGATTGAACCCAAGAGCGGCAAGGCAAGTTATGCTGGCTATCTGAACGAGTGCATGACTGGATTCGAATGGCAAGTCGCCGCGCACATGATCCGCGAAGGAATGGTCCAGGAAGGTTTGGCGATTGGCAAAGCGATCTATGACCGCTACTCGCCGGACGCTCGCAACCCTTACAACGAAGTCGAATGCAGCGATCACTACTCGCGTGCGATGGCCAGTTACGGTGCCTACTTGGCGGCGTGCGGTTATCGCTATGACGGTCCTACAGGCAAGTTGGCATTCGGACCGCGGCTGAGTCCCGAGAATTTTCGGGCGGCGTTTACGACGGCGGAAGGTTGGGGCCGCTTTTCCCAAAAAGTCGACTCGGGCAAACAGTCAGCCGCGGTTGAACTGCATTACGGCAAACTCACTCTGAAAGAGTTTACGCTCGATGCGGTCCCGGGAACAACGGCAAGCGGCGCCAATGTGAAGCTCGCCGGCAACGATATTCCTGCAACGTTTGGGTCAAACCAAGGCCAGTACGTTTTGCGTTTCGCGGAACCCGTGACCGTCAGCGCCGGGCAAAAATTGACGCTTGATTATACGTCATAAGTAAGGCAGCTAGCGTTTTACGGAGCACCGCTGTGGCGAACTACCTTCCCCACTCGAGCAAGAAACTAGCGATCCTGCAGCGGCGTGAAATGACGCTGTTTAAGCTGATCGATGAAAACGCCCCGCACACGAAGATTGTCGATGCGGCTAAGCAGGTACGCGAAGCCCGCATCCGTACGATCGAAGCTCGGATTGCGTCCGATGGTCCACGAGCCGGGCCCAACATCCACGACCGATACATCGAATTCGTTCGCGAGATGCCGCTTGAAACGATCCTGACGTACTTCGGCTACTCAAGGGGACAATAACAATATTTCCGGATCTGCTTCGAAAAGGTGACGGACCACATGTATCATATCGTTCAGCCAATCGACGGCTGCCTACCTGAATAAACCATTCATTTGCAAAGGATCGTTCGATGACTGCTGCTTATATGTTTCGCAGTTCTTGCGTTTTGCCAATCGCAATCGTTGTCTTTGCATTTTTGAATT
Source organism: uncultured Rhodopirellula sp. (assembly GCA_963974855.1). GTDB lineage: Bacteria > Planctomycetota > Planctomycetia > Pirellulales > Pirellulaceae > Novipirellula. Next base: position 16,363 of record CAXBHV010000011.1, read on the forward strand.
CGTCGCAGGCACAATCGCAAGGGAAGCCAACTCGCGACGCGGACTTTGCAATTGGCGATCGCGTGGAAGTGCGGCAAGGAAACAAGTGGATCGAGGGTGAGGTCCTTGAGTCGATGCGCGGCGGATTGGTCAAAGTGCAGCTTGACAGCGCGCCGGCAAGTCGCGTTCTCAGAATTCCTCGGCAATTGATTCGGCGCGCGGACGACACGAAATCAGCGACAACCGCAAACCAACCACGTGACGGTCAACCTCCGGCGGCACTGCGTCTGTGGACCGACAGCACGGGGCAACACAAGGTGGAAGCGGAGTTCGTCGCGGTCACTGGGGGCAAGGTCACGTTGCGGAAGAAGGACGGCTCGCAAACCGTTTTGCCACTTGAGCGTCTTTGCGAGGAAGACCGAGCTTTCATTGCGTCCCAGATCGATGACGGCGGAGACGCGTCGCCGGAAGACGTGTTGCGGCAGTTTCTGGTAGCACTGGCTGGCGGCAATCGACGACAAGTCGTGACGTTGATATTGCCACATCCCAATGCAGCTATTCTTTTGCAGGGGGAAGCGGCGCCGCCGCAAGTCGTCGCGGAAATGAAAAAGCAACTCGCGTCGGAGGAGATCCGACACTTGAAGTTGGGCGAGAAGGTTTCGTTGCCGGGCGGACGGACGATGACGGTGGGCGACGAGGATGTCAGCACGGAGCGAGTCCTGTTGCAGATTCCAAATCATCCCATTCCCTACTCGCTCGTACGCAAAAAAAATGGCTGGCGTGTCGACGCAGCGCCGATCATCCAGGCTCGCGTGGCAGCCCTCGCGGCACGCGACAATATCGAAACAGCGGGACGCGACAAGATCGAAACAGCGATGCGAGACATAGACGGGGCAGCGGCGCCCGTTTCCGATGACAAGGACTCAGCCGCCAAACCGAGTGGCGATTGGCACACGGTTACCGCGATCGACGGCCGCGTCCGTATCCAGTTGCCGGGCAAACCGACCAGGACCGACCAAGTAACGCCGATTTCCCAAGGGTCAGTGACCTTCGAAATCTACAAGGTCTCGGCGCGGGGCCGGTTCTGGAATTTCCACGTCATCACCTATCCCGCCGCAGTGATTGACGCGGCGACGGACAAAATTGAATTTCTCGCGAGAATTGGTAACGCAACAATGCGCAGCAAAGTGGGCAGCGAATCGATATCGCTGACAGCAATTGAAGACTCGGCCTATCCCGCCGTTCGATTGGAATATCGCTATCCGCCGGGAAGAAATTCGGCTGGCGAGTACGGTGGCGGCCAAGCGATGCACGAACTGTATCTGATCGAGAATCAAGTGGTCTGGGTGTTCGTCGATGTTCTGGAAGCGGCCCGCGAAGTCGAAAATGACAAGGTGACCGCCGAGATCAAACGCTTCTTCGCATCACTTGTCATTCCGAAGGGCTGACCGCCAGAAGTCCGCTTCCTGATGCGATTGATGGCTCGCGGTCCTTACGGCAAGCAGCTCCTTTGAAGATCCTGTGTTTTAGTTTTCAAAGTTCCAGTTGCTGTTTCAGCCTGTCGCAAAACGTTAAATCCATGTCGCAATTCATCCTCGGCAGGACCGTCCCACCGGTTAAGATAAACGGGTTACATAGCCAGGATAACGTGACATCGGCAGCCGAACACGGCTGACGCCAAATCCGACGGCGTCAAACGGTTGTCACGGACGAATATCGGTCTTGTCTATCGAGCGATTTGATGCGACCAAGTCACTCGGTCCCCGTTTTCATCGCAACCATCAATCCAGTGGGCACCGACAAAACGCAGAGGCACCTTGATTCCTTTTCGATCACAGGATCGCTGCAGATCTGTGTTCACGGGGTGATCGAACTCTGGATGAGTAGCTCTGGACGATCGAGACATCATCAACAGCAGACCTAATGCACCAAGCCAACCGCCATCCGATTCATTCATTATGCGATTGAACATCATCGACGATACCTCCGAAGTATCCTGTTGCGAGCCCGCTTTCGATTTCGACTTGTCACGGCGGCGTTTCTTGATTGCTGCGGGCGTCCTGACCACCACGCTCACAGGCAAACCGATATTGGCTGCCGGTCGCCGGGAAAGCTATGCGGACGCGATCCAGTCGCACGAATCGCTACGAGGCTATTGGCGGTTTGATGGCAACTTGACGGACGTGATGGACAAGGCCCCTGCGAAGGGCGGCGGACCGGTATCCTATGTCGATGGTGTCGTGGACGGACAAGCGATTTGCCTTATCCCAAAACAGCCGGTTTCGGTACAGAACACGAATCACTTGCGAGGCCGCTCGGCGACGCTGGAACTGTTCTTCAAACTTGCCTCGCCGCCCAAGGGGAACGAGGATCCGGTGATCATTGCACAGACCGCCGGACAACAGGCTCGTTACATCGTCGGGATCAAAAACGACTTATCGTCGCTGGTCTATCGCAACGTCAATGGCGACGTGCTGAC
>CAXBHV010000012.1:0-17821 GCA_963974855.1 uncultured Rhodopirellula sp.
GAACGCGTGGTTCGCGGTGCGGATACCAATCACTGGCTTGCCGCTGGCGACATAGTTGCGGATTAAATCAAGCTGAGATTTTGGCAGAGCCCGGCGGCGAACGCTGATCAACAGCACATCGGCGTCCTTGACCGCTTCGATTCCCGCCAGTGTATTTTTGTCGTCCTCAGTGGCGTACACAAACGTCGTGCGGAAACCATCCTTCAGGTGTTGTTCCGCAAACTTCGGTAGCGTCTGGTCCGTATCGTATTCTCGCTCAGCGATCAGCATTACGACGTGAGGTTGTTTGGCCAACACGGGGGTGGCGAGACAACAAGGAAGCAGCAACAAAAGCAGTGTGCGAAGACTCATCCGGGGAAATCCTAGTTCAAGGGGCGGGAAAGCTTTCTAGCATAACTGCTGTGCATGGGCTCGGAAACAATGGCTCCCATTGTCGTTGATCGCTCGTCCCCTGCGATCAAATGTCAAGATCGCGTAGCGATCCATGACTATCCACGGCTGCTGATCAGGATAATGGGGCAATCGGTTCGGTTAGCCAGTTCGCAAATGAAATTGCCAAATAGCTTTTCTCGTCGGCCGACTCGCTGCACTCCCAGAATCAAGACATCGGCTTCGTTGGCTTGTTCGGCAATGGTTTCCAGCGGTTTGTTGCTCGTCACTACCTTGGCGCTGGATTGCGAACAAAGATCATGGGCCAAGTGACGCAGGTCTCGATTGGCGCGTCGGATTGAATCGTCCGCAGTGTCGGTGGGCATCACACGCAGAAAGGTGATGTCGCGTGGAGCGGATCGCTTCATGCTTCCCAATAACATCGCCAGTAAATGTTCGTGGCCTCCGCGACCCGCAATCGGCACAAGCACTCGGCGTGCGTCTTTGAAGTGCCAGTTCTCGCGAGATCTTAGAATGACGACGTTCGCATCCAATTGCCCCAGCAGCGATTCGAGATGAGCGGCTTGGCCATCTTCACTGATTTTGCTCAACCCCAACAGCACCGAATCACAGCGATGTAGCCTCGCCACGCGATCGATCTCGGCCATCGGTTCGGCGGCGATCGTGGTCAGGGCTTCAACGCGAATCCCTGATTCATTCGAGGCTCGCAGCAGTTCGTGCATCACTTCTTGCGACCGCTGAATCGGCGAGTGGTCTGTACTTGAGTCCCAGTCGGATGGCGGCACGACGATAGTTTGCGTTAACACGCGGCCGATCTCGGCGGGCACCAACGCATCAGCTAGCGAGATCATCGCTTCGGCGTTGTTCGGGTTTGCGATTGGGACAAGGACCAACGGTGTGCGGCCGCGAAGGGTGGAAAGTTCAGGGTCAATCGCGATGCTAGAGACATCCATCACGCGGGCGCGCTGTGCGAACAGCCCTAGGAACAGGACTCCGCCAATCGCGAGCCAGCTGACTGTGATTAGACCGGCGGCGGGAACCACGATTCCTTGAAACACTGCCAGCCCCATGCAAGCGAAACCGCCGACGACCGGGATCATGGGAAACCAGAGCGTGCGAAACGGAGGCGGATGCCGACGACTTCGCCGCCGAATCAGAAATGTCAACAGATGGGAGATGGCAAAGGTGATTAGAAAAATCAAACTCGATGCAGCACCGGCGGCTCCTACATCGGGAAGCACTAAAGCGATCACCGAAACCAGCGCCGCCGTGACCACAATGGCCATGACCGGGGTTCCGCGATGAGCACTGATGACGCTCATGATCGGTGGCAATGCACGATCGGATGCCATCGCTTGAGCAATACGCGACGCCGCGAACAGATTCGCTTGTAGCGCCGAAAACATCGATAGCACCGCTGCCACAATCACGCACCAGTAGCCGGTCGGACCGAGGTAGGATTCTGCGGCGTTCGCGACGATGCCTTCGGGATTCGCGCTGGCAAGTTCGCTGATCGTTTGGCCTGGTGGCGTTCCTGCGGTAGTGATCACAAACAGCAGCGGCAAATAAATCGCCAACGCAATCAACAGTGACAACACCATCGCTCGCGGGATCGTCTTTGCCGGTTGGCGGACTTCGCCACCCACGGCCGCGATCAAATCAAATCCTTGCAGTGCAATGAAGGTGTAGCCCATCGCCTGGACGAGACCACCAAAGCCTGCGGTAAAAAACGGGGTCAGGGACGTCGTCGTTTGGATCGTGCCCTGACGCGCGACCACAACGAGGCCCGAGAGGATCAACAGCGCGAACACAGCCACTTTGGCAATATTGACCCAATGGCCTCCGCCCGAGGATTTCCGCGTCAAACTGAATGCCAGTAACACGGTGGTCGCAATAGCCGCAGCCGTTTTGAACCACCCGGCGTGCAGCCAATCCGGCGTGCCGCCGCCGTTGTACGCTTGCCAAAGGTCGCTAACCATGATGATGGCAAAGTGGGCGAAGCCGATCGCATACAGCACCGAGGCCACGATCGACGCAAACCAGACGACCCAGCCGACGGCAAAGGCGGCTTCGACCGACAATGCCTTTTTGGCAAACGTGTAGGTGCCGCCGGACTCGGGGAATTTCGAGGCCATTTCCGCAAGACTGAGTGCGGTCAGCAGTGCGATCACGCCGTTCAGCGCGAACGCCAGCATCGCGGCGGGGCCGGTCGTTGCAAACGCAGTCCCCGCGAGTGCCAGGATGCCTCCGCCCACGATCGCGCCAACCCCGATCCCGGTGGCGCCGACGAGCCCGATGTGGCGTGAATGCGAAGTCATCAAGTTTCCATGGTTTGCAGTCGTAGGCAAACCGTTTACAAGCCCACGCGTTTTGCGATTGCATCACGCGTGAGGGCAAGGCCTGTCGTTACAGTGACAAGTCGTGGTTTAGGCAACCAGGTTTACGACAACCAGCTTGGCAGTACGCCTGCTTTGGGCAGGTCGATTATCTTGACTTGCGTGACCGCGTCGATGCCTTCGACTTCGGCCAATGCATCCGCAGGAACGTCGCCATCGATATTCAGAACACCAATCGCTGAACCGCCTGGAGCGTCGCCCTCGCGGCCCACGGCCATCTGAGCGATATTGATTCCATGGGTGCCAAACACGGTGCCAACGCGACCGATGATTCCCGGCACGTCTTTGTGAGCAAAAATCAGCAGCTTGCCATCAAGGAACGATTCCAAGCGGTACTCATCCAGCATGATCAAACGTGGCATGTTTTGGCCAAGCACGGCTCCGCCGACAACGATGCTGCGGCCGCTGCCCGAAATTTTGACGGTGATGCTCGATGCGAATGCACCTTTGTCGCGATGCTTTTCTTCGGACAATTCGATGCCGCGCTCGCGAAGCAACATTTCGGAATTGACGATGTTGGCGTCATCGACAATTCGCTCGAGCAGGCCAGCGCAAAATGCGTTGTTGACCACGCGAGTGTCCTTACTGGCAATTTCGCCGCGATAGGTAATCGAAACGTGATCGATTCCACCGCCGTGCCATTGGCACGCCAGCAGACCAAGCCGATGAGCAACGTTCAAGAAACCACGCAGCTCTTCGAGCGTCTTCGGATCAAGCGATGCAACGTTGACGCTGTGTCGGATTTCGCCGGTTTGTAGGTAGTTGATCAGCAAGTGGATGCCTTCGACCGCGACTTGGGTTTGAGCCTCTTCGGTGCTGGCCCCGAGGTGCGGTGTGCAGACAACGTTGGGCATGCCGAACAGCGGGCTGTCGGTGCACGGTTCGTTCTCGAACACGTCCAATGCCACGCCGCCCAAGCGACCGCTCTTGAGTCCTTCGACCAAAGCGTCGATGTCGTAGATGCCGCCACGAGCCGCGTTGATCACTCGCAAGCCCGGTTTGACTTTGTCCAGCTGAGCGTGGCTGATCAGGCCCTTGGTTTCAGGGGTCAGCGGAGTGTGTACGGTCAGGTAGTCGATCTGCGGCAGCATCTCGTCGACCGTGGCAACGCGTTTGACGCCGATCGCCGAAGCTTGTTCGTCGGTCAAGAACGGATCAAACGCGATGACTTTCATGTCGAACGCGAGGGCTCGCGAGGCAACTTCGCGTCCGATGCGGCCCATGCCGACAATCCCCAGCGTTTTACCGGCAACTTGGGTGCCCATGTACTTTTTGCGATCCCAGCGTCCTTCGACAAGACCCTGGTTGGCCGCAGGAATGTTACGGCTCAGTGCCAACAGCAATGCAAATGCGTGTTCTGCGGTGCTGACGGTGTTGCCGGCCGGAGTGTTCATCACGACGATGCCGCGGCGCGTCGCCGCAGGCTTGTCGATGTTGTCCGTTCCCACACCGGCTCGTACCAACGCACGCATCCGGGTGTTGCCCTCGAGCGATTCGGGAGTGATTTTAACTCCGCTACGAAGAATAGCTCCGTCGAACTCATTTAATGCTGTTCGTAAGTCTTCACCCGAAAGCCCGGTACGGACTTCATATTCGACGTTCGGGGAAGCGTCGAGAATGTCGAGGCCTTCTTGAGCAATGTTGTCGAGGACGAGAATGCGATGCATAGCAGGAGTTGTTGGGAGAAAGGGAGCGAAAAAGTGGGGAACGTTGGGAGCGGTTCTGGTTGCGAGACTAGCCGTTCTTTTTGGCAAAGTCGATCATGAATTTGGCCAGTGTTTCGGCGCCTTCGAGGGGCATCGCGTTGTAAACACTCGCTCGAATACCACCGACGCTGCGGTGACCCTTCAAGCTGGCCAAGTCATGGCTTTGGGCTTCGCTGACGAATTTTTTCAGCAGTTCATCGCTAGGCAAATTGAACGTGACGTTCATCTTCGATCGACAGCAATCGACCGCGTGACCTTGATAAAATTCGCTGTGCGAATCAACCACATCGTAGAGCAGTTGCGATTTTTGCTCATTCAGTTTTGCCATCGCATCGAGGCCACCGATGTCGTTGGTCAACCAGCGTACGACTTTGCCCAATGCGTAAATGGCAAACGTGGGTGGAGTGTTCCACTCGGAATCGGCTTCGGCGTGGTTCTTGTAGTTCAAGTAGCCCGGCAATTCGGTTTGGGCGCTGTCGACCAAGTCGCGACGGATAATGGCGACCGTCACTCCCGCAGGGCCAGCGTTCTTTTGAGCACAGGCGTACAGCATGCCGTATTTGTTGATGTCCAAAGGACGCGATAGGAAATCGCTCGACGCGTCACAGATCAACGGTACTCCGGCGGGGCACTCAGGTTCGGCTTGGAATTGGACGCCTTGGATGGTTTCGTTGCTGCAGTAGTACAAATACGCGGCATCATCGCGGACTTTGTAATCGGCGGCTTTGGGGACATGGTTGTAATTGGATTCTTTGGCGTCGTAGATGACTTCGACGTTGCCTTCCTTTTTGGCTTCGCCGACCGCTTTTTTGCCCCAGGCACCGGTGACGAGGTATTGAGCGGTTTTTTCGGTGCCGCGGATCAGATTGGCGGGAATCATCGAAAATTGAAGAGCCGCCCCCCCTTGTAGGAACAGCACCGCGTAATCGTCGCTGATGTTCAGCAGCGAGCGGATGCTGTTCTCGGCATCGTGCAAAATATCAATAAACGCTTGGTCTCGGTGGCTCATTTCCATCAACGAGCAACCTGCGCCGGGCAGGCACAGTATTTCCTCTTGCAATTGCTGGAGTACCGAAAGGGGCATCGCAGCAGGTCCAGCGGAAAAGTTGAAGACGCGCTGAGCAGTCGCGGTAGCACTCATCGTTAGCGAATTTCCATCACGTGGTTTGCTTGGCTCTGAGGAAATGGAATCTCAGCCAAACGGGATATAGGGAGCGTAGAAGCGAATTCTATGCTTAGCGGATTAAGTACGGAAGGTTGCCTAAGAGGATTCATCTGGCACGCTTTGCCGCATCTGTGGGGGAATGGTCGCGATGGGGGAATCGTGAGGACGGTCTCAGTTGGCAAATTTGCAGCGTGTATTGCCGATTCGAAGCCCGTCAGCTCGACTTACCGGAGCCGATGGAAAGGAAACACATCGGGCCTTCGGGCACGAAGGTTGCACGTCTGATCGGGCTAATGCCCACTTTTCGCGGGCGGATTTCCATAAAATCGCAATAACTCGCTAAGTTTACTAGGTAAATCAATGTGATTTAGCGATCCAAACTCACTCAGGATGCACGGCAATGGTTCAGGTTTCGGGGCAGGATTTAACCACGGATGGGGAACGGGCCATCTCGCTCGCCGCAGAATTGTTGGAAGAGGCACGCAAACTGCAAACGCCTCAGGAACGGCGGCAGCAAGCCGAACTTGATCGCATGATCGGGCACGCCGAAGACAAGGCGACGCTCATCGAAATGACCGACCAGGCCTTTCGCACCCACTCGCCCGCTCGGGTGGCGGACCAATTGACGCATCTATTGGACGTTCAGGGGATCCCACGGTTTTTCAGCCCCGTCGAACAGGCGATGCTGAAGGGGTTCCAATCGTTTGGTGAGTACTTGCCCGGCGTCGCGGTGCCGTTAGTCAAAGAAAAAATGCGGCGTGAGACCGCGAATGTGATTCTGCCAGCGGAACCGAAGCTGCTGGGCGCGCATCTTCGCAATCGCCAAACGCATGGCATGCACATGAACGTCAACCTGCTCGGCGAGGCGATCCTGGGTGAACAGGAAGCTCGTCGACGGGTCGATCAATGTTATGACGCGCTGCGGATGAGCGAGCTGAAATGTTTGTCGGTCAAAATTTCGACGCTGTACAGCCAGATCTCGCCGATCGCCCGGAGACACTCGATCGACAAAGTTGCCGATCGGCTCGAGGCACTCTACCGGATCGCGATGAGCAAGGCGGACCCAGAGACGAAACAAAGCAAGTTCGTCTACTTGGATATGGAAGAGTACCGCGATCTGTATTTGACCGCGGACATCTTGTGTAACGCACTCGACCGCGAATCAATGCTAAACGTATCGGCGGGAATCGCACTGCAAGCCTACGTGCCAGATTCCTTTGACGTGATGATGAGGTTGATCGAATGGTCGCGTCAGCGAGTTGCACAAGGTGGCCAACCGTTGACGATCCGCTTGGTCAAAGGCGCAAATTTGGAAATGGAACGCGTCGATGCCTCGATCCAAGGTTGGCCGCAAGCACCGTATCGATCCAAAGTGGAAACCGATGCGAATTTCAAGTCGATGCTGCGGGAGCTGATCGATGGAGCCGCAGAGGGAGTCATCCGTGTTGGTGTGGCGTCGCACAATTTGTTCGATGTTGCCCTGGCACTTCTTTGGTCGGCAGATCGTAATGCGACAGAGAACGTTCAATTCGAAATGCTCGAAGGAATGGCCAACCATCAACGTCGTGCGATCTCCGAACGCGACAACAAAATGGTGCTCTACGCACCCGCCTGTTTTCAAGACAGTTTTATCAATGCGATTGCCTATCTGATTCGGCGATTGGATGAGAACACGGGGCCGGAAAACTTCTTGCGGCATACCTATCGACTAAAGCCCGATAGCGACGAATTTAGGATGCTTGCCCAGGGATTCAAAGATTCGCTGGCCATGATCGACAGCGTGTCTCATACGCCACGTCGTACGCAAGACCGACGTGTGCAACCGGAACAACCAGCGGTGGCTGCGGACTGGACCCAGTTCGTCAACGAACCAGACACCGATTGGTCGTTGCCACACAATGCCGAGTGGATCGAATCGGTGCTTAGCAAGTGGAAAGATCGCTGCGACACCCTCGACACGGGGAGTGGCGAGACGCGTGAGTCGACCGATCCGTCACGTCCTGGTGTCGTTGTTTGTCGCTACTCGGTGCCGACGTTGGCGGATGTCGAGGCAGCGGTGGAAACGGCTACGGCGGCTCAGACCGAATGGGGGAAAACAAGCGTCCAGCATCGTCATGACTTGCTGCGATCGGTTGCCCAAATTCTGCGAGAGCGACGTGGCGATTTGATCGCGACGATGGTCGCCGATGGCGGAAAAACGGTGCTCGAGGCCGACCCTGAGGTCAGTGAAGCGATCGATTTTTGCGACTTCTATCCGCTGACGGTCGATTATTGGCATCAGCAATCCGGAATCAAACTCGAGCCTCGCGGCAACGTGGCGGTGATCACACCCTGGAATTTCCCCTTGGCGATTCCTTGCGGCGGGATTGCCGCGGCGCTGGCGGCCGGAAATTGTGTGTTGCTGAAACCGGCCTCCGAAACCGTGTTGGTGGCCTGGCATTTATGTCAGGCGTTTTGGGATGCCGGAGTTCCCAGAGACGTGTTGCAGTTCGTGCCGTGCGAGGGACGCGTTGCCGAAGCGGGACTCGTCAAAAATCCGCAAATCGAAACGGTGATTTTGACGGGCGGCACCTCGACTGCAAAACGCATGTTGTCGGCGCGAAGTGATCTGCATCTGTTGGCGGAAACGGGTGGCAAGAACGCCACGATCGTCACCTCGATGGCCGATCGTGACTTGGCGGTAAAACATGTCGTCCAGTCAGCGTTTGGACACAGTGGCCAAAAATGTAGCGCGACGTCGCTGCTGTTGCTCGAAAATGATGTGTTTGACGATAAAACGTTCCGTGAGATGTTGGCTGATGCTGTCTCGAGTATCCGGGTGGGATCAAGTTGGGATTTGTCGACGAAGATGGGGCCGCTGATCAAACCGCCGCAAGCGGAATTGAATCAAGGTTTGAAATCGCTTGACGATGACGAGTCATGGTTGGTGTTTCCCGAGCACATCGTGGACAACCCGAATTTGTATCGACCAGGAGTCAAATGGAATATTCGACCGGGAAGTTTTACGCATTTAACCGAACTGTTCGGCCCGGTGCTTGGCGTGATGCGGTTCTCTCGCTTGGAAGAGGCGATTGAGATTGTGCGTTCGACGGGCTATGGATTGACCAGTGGGTTGGAGAGTTTGGATGACCGCGAGATTACGTTGTGGCGAGATTCGGTTCATGCCGGCAACCTGTATATCAATCGTCCGACAACCGGAGCGATCGTGCTGAGACAACCGTTTGGTGGCGTCGGTTTAAGTGCCTACGGACCGGGCGTCAAAGCAGGCGGCCCGCATTACGTGTTGCCGTTGATGCGAGTGACCGATGGGAAACCAGCGATTGCGCCGGCGTCGAGTGGCTTGTCGAAACGTGACGAGTCCTTGGCGTCTGATCAATTGGACCGCATGAGTTCGTTGCTGAAGCGGGCGACAGACAAGGCGGTGGTTGATGATGTTGCAGCGGCTCGAATTCAAGTGGCGGCAGCCACGCAGCAAGTCGCAGTCGAAAACGAATTTTCGAGTGAACACGATACCTTCCGTTTGATCGGGCAAGACAACATTCGCCGGTACCGGCCGACGCAGGCGATGAACCTGCGAATTGACGCGAATGATTCGATTTCAGATATTTGGATTTCTTTGTCGGCGGCGATTGCGGTCAAGACGCAAGTGACATTGTCGATTGATCCCGAAGTTTCGGATGCCATCCAAGACTTGCTCGAGTCGATTGCGGACATTTTTCCTGGTCTCGTCAATCCGATCGAAGAGTCGGAATCTGAGTTGGTAGAGCGAATCTCGTCGGGCGACGTCGGTCGACTTAGGCTGCTCGGTTCGACGAAGTCGAAAGAGATTGACGACGCGTGTGCAGAGTCATTTGTGACCGTGATTCGCGAGCCGGTGCTTGTGGAAGGTTCCGTGGAGTGTCTGCGTTATCTCGACGAGCAGTCGATCTCGCACGACTACCACCGCTATGGCAACCCCGGTCGCCGCGCCGGAGAAAAACGAGCCCAGGTTCTTTAGGACCGTTGGAAGAATCGCTGGCGGCATTTTCCGTAGTGGACGAGGCAACGAGTCCTTTTGGGCTCAGTGAAGCAGCAGGACTCGTTGCCTCGTCCACTACCGCCCGCCATTTATTGATCCGAAGATCCTTAGTGGGCCTCATTTTTTAATTGACAATTGGAATGTGTAAATTGTTTCAGTGCAGCGGCATCCGCTGCCGGCTGCGTTTCCAAGTCACGGTCATGTCGGGCTTGGTCCCTATTTACTGTCATGCACCATGAACGACTCTATTCGTCGAAGCCGAACTCGCGCATCCAGTGCTCGACTTCTTCGCTGGACACTTTGCCTTTGGGTTTGCCGCTGCGGTGATTGTTCCGGCTGCCCTGCCCTGCCCCGTCGGAAATCTCGATCGCTAAGCGTGGATGGTTTTCGAGTAGATCATCTAACCACGGATCGGCGTCAAACGGCGTCGCACCTCGCCGTTTCGCGGCGTCATGCAAGCGGTGGTCCGATGAGACGACCGCTAATTGCTTTGGTGCCGAGTGTTCGCTGATCAGCCGTTCGATCAAATCGTCGGCTTCCGGTTCATCGACCGCAAAGCGAATGTCGATTCCGGATACCTCGTATTGACTGACTGCATTGCTCGGCGGACAGCGGGCGTCAAACACTACGCAGGTGCGATTGCGAACGAATTCGGGCAGATGATCGCAGAGCCGAGAGATCAGCCGATTGCGTTCGGCTTCCAACCAGCGTGATTGATGAGTGGTACCACGCGTGAAGCCGGCGCGTCCCGGAGCCGCAACGGGCCCTATGACGTTGTATCCATCCACCAGCAGTAAAAGTGACATCGATCGAACTTTGTCGCGAAGTAGCTCCTTTGGAAAGAGCACGGTCCGCTCGCACAAGCGGTAACGTCGCATTGTCGCACGATCGTGCCGCTATTCAATCCCTTTGACGATTTTCGCGGGAGGACCGACTTGGAACCGATAAATCGAATAGGAAAAGAAGCTGATCACAGCGATCGAAATCAGGATCGCTCCGACCAATTTCAACGACTCGAAGTCGCTGGGTAACGAGATCGAAGGCAACCGCATCGGTTGTCGCGTTTTTTTTGACTTTCGATCGCGTGATGTCGTCGCATCCGCCTTGGACGTTTTGGGTTTCTCTAATTTCGGAGACGGCAGTTTTGAAGTCAGGGGGGTGGGGGACGATATCTTTAGCAGACTCGATTCCCGTTCGGGCGGGGTCGCATCCGCCGCGTGCTGTTGTGTTTCGAGAAGTGTCGGATGTTTATCCGTGAGCGTGTCGGTATCGATCAAGGTGACGATTTCTGACGAGTCATCAGCCTTTAATTCGGAGATCGCCCGGATTGCCTTGTAGCGTTGTTCGCGATCCGAGTCGTCGGCCGAGTGGAGCATGTCGGCGACATCAAATTCTTGCCAAGCTTCGCCTTGCAACATCGATTCAGCTGGCCATGCGGTCTCTGAGGCCGGCGAAGTCTCGGCGATTTCGGCAATGGCCGGAACAAACGCATCCTCTTCGGACGCGTCATGGTTTTCAAGCGGTCTCGTTTCGATGCTGATCTCAAACGCGACTTTGCCACATCGCAATTGATCGCCATTTTTCAGTTCGACCCAGCGGTTTGCAATGATCTTTTCGCCGTTGATGTGGGTGCCGCTGCTGCTGTCGAGGTCCAACGCCAGTAATTGTGTTTCGGTGTGGTGAAGGATGCAATGACGTCGGCTCACCGATCGACTCTTGGGACGAATCTGACATTCACCATGTCGTCCGATCATGTAGTAGCCGAGTTGGATCGAAGCCGTGACGCCTGCATGACTTCCCGTTGCGAGAATCAATTGAGCGATCATCGACGGCGATGTCTCGTTTTGTAATAGAAGGGGCATAATGCTATGACTTCGTCTCGTTTTATAATTTAATTAACGACAATGACGTGGCCGCCTTTTCCGTCTTCCAAGCTCTTGATTCGGGGCGACGGTGTCTCTTGGGGCCGCATAATCGTGTAGGCGGTCATCCCCATGACAAGTAACAACGCGGCAATGGCCACGGTCAGACCGATGCCAAGCAGCAGCATTTGCTTCGCGTCTCCGGAGCGTGTGTTTGTATCGTTTGATTTGGCATTCGCAGTGCCGGACCCATTCGCGGTCGAGATCGCAGACGGCTTGGGCGGTCCGCTGGTCATACCAAGATCAACGGGCGGCAAACTGTCAAAGTCGATCTCGGTAACTTCGCTTGCAATCGGCACAGCACCGTCGGATGACAGTGACGAATCGTCGATGGTAGCTTGATAAAACGATTCATCCATTACCGTTTCGCCCGCCGGAGCGATCTGGCCCAATTTCTTTGCTGCCGCTGATACGCTGCCGGAGATGCCGCTTAAACGCTCGAATTGAACCAGCAGTTCGGCAGCCGACTTTGGCCGGTCTTCGGGACGTTTGGCCATCATTCGCATTACCAATTCAGCGACGGCAGTTGGGCAATCGGGGTGAATCAAGCGAACGTCCGGTGGTGTCGCGGTTTGATGTTTTGCCAATCGCTGAGCTATCGTATTGCCCGAAAACGGAGCTTGCCCCGTCAACAAGTAATACAGTGTGCAGCCGAGCGAGTAGATATCGGCGCGAGCATCGACGTTCTTGCTATTGATCGCTTGTTCGGGGGCAACGAAATCGGCGGTGCCCAGTAGCCGGTTACCGGTGGATTGTTCATCGATTCCCATCCAACTCACACGCGCCAGCCCCATATCGCTGACTTTGACGACGCCATCAGTGCGGAGCATCAAGTTTGATGGTTTGATGTCGCGGTGGATAATGCCGCGGTCGTGAGCGTGGGCCAATCCGCAAGTCGCTTGGCGGATCGCGTCCAGAGCCAACGGCACCGACATCACCCCGTCCCGCCGAACGGCATGCTGTAGATCGATACCGTCGATGTATTCCATCACGATATAAAGTTTGCCACCAGCTTGGGCAAAGTCATAGGCACGAACGATGTTGGGGTGATCCAGTTGTGCCGAGGCACGAGCCTCCTCGCGAAATCGATCCGCACGTCGTTTGTCGGCGACCGAGTCGGGCGGCATGATCTTCAATGCCATTAGCCGCTTCATCACGTGATGCTCGCCCAGATAGACCACTCCCATGCCGCCTTTGCCAAGCGGACGCAGCAACCGGTAGCTGCCTAGATAGAAACCTTTGCTCTTGCCCGCCAATAACTTGTTGGCTTGCCAGTGCGTCAGTAGTCCCGCGCCGATGAGGCCTTCGGCGAGTCGTTTTGCGGTGATAGTGGGGCCATCGGCTTGCAGCGAAACGACCACCTTTTTGATGTCGTTGATTTCCACAAGCCCAGCCGACAAACAACGCTGAACGAACGAGCGGGTTGGCTCGTCGAGGATTGGCGGAGTCGCAGCAGTCATGGGTTGGTTTCTGTTCAACTCAACGTCTCCTGCGTTCGCTCGTTTTACGTTCGCTTGCTCTGGTTCGGGACACGCCGTGGTGCTTTGGGAATTCATGGCTGTTGGGATCCATTAAGTGTTGTCATACAAAGACAACTGATGACAAGGTCTCCGATAGACTCGACGACATGGATGTAGTCTAGCCATCGACAGGATACGAAGCACAGGTGAATCGTTCTGGCGAACGTCAGCGTACCAGTTCAATACGACCGAAGTGTGAAGATCGTGTGAATGGCGAATGTGCGTTTGATGAATGCGTTCAAGCGAACGGCAAGTAGTCGACGCGTTTTAGAAAGAGAGCTTGCGGCGGAGCAGTGGGACCAGCAACATCGCGATTGGCCGCTTCGATCACATTGTCGATGTGCTGGGGAGGATACTTGCCCTTGCCCACTTCCATCAACGTGCCCACGATGTTGCGAACCATGTTGTACAGGAAGCCATCGGCTTCGATTTCAATTGAAAACAAATGACCACCACCGTTCATCGAAGGTTCACGAATGATTTCGCAAACCTTCACATTGCGAGTGGTTGATTTGCGTGGGCTGCCGACCGCTTGAAAGCTGGCGAAGTCATGTTTGCCCACGAATCGACTGGCTGCTTCGGTGACCGCGTCCAGATCGATGTCGTGATAGAGATGCCAGCGATAGCGATAGTCGAACACATTCCGCAGGCCGCCGACTTGCAATTGGTAGCGATATCGTTTGCCGATGGCGTCGCGGATCGCATGGAAGTCATTGGGCGCGTCGACCGCATCGGTGACCACGATCGTCGGCGGCAAATTGACGTTCATCGCTTTGAGCAAATCCGATGCACTGGCACGCCAATTCGGAGTTCGCAAGCTTGCCACTTGGGCCAACGCATGCACCCCGGCGTCGGTGCGTCCGCTGCCGGTCACATGCACCCGTTCTCGAGTCAGTTTGACGAGCGCACGTTCGAGCATCCCTTGGATGGTCGGCTTTTGCGGTTGGATTTGCCAACCTGAAAAGTCCGTTCCATCGTAGGCAATGGTTAACTTGAACGTGCGATCGACCAAGGCTGCCACTACGCTGTTTTCGTTGCCGATCGCTTGATCAACAATTCAGCGATCTGGACCGCGTTGGTCGCGGCGCCTTTGCGAAGGTTATCGCTGACACACCAAAACGTGATGCCATTGCCGCCGCTGATGTCTCTGCGAATTCGGCCAATGAACACGTCGTCTTTGCCATTGCAATCACGTGGCATCGGATACTTGCCGGCTCGCAGATCGTCAACGATGGTGATTCCTTCGCCTTGGCGGAGCAATTCTTTGGCTTCTTCGAGCGTCAACGGACGCTCCGTTTCGACAAGGATCGATTCGCTATGTCCGGTGGAAACAGGGACACGCACACATGTGGGGCAGACCTGGATGTCCTCGTCGCCCAGGATCTTGCGTGTCTCGTAAACCATCTTCATCTCTTCGCTCGTATAGCCTTCGTGCTTCTCCGAGCCAATTTGTGGAATCAGGTTAAAGCCAATCGGATGCTGGAATGTTTTAGGAGGGTGCGTTTGTCCAACCAATCCGCTGCGAACGCTGTCGTTCAGTTCTTCGTTGCCGGCCAGTCCTGCTCCGCTGGTGGCTTGATACGTGCTGACGACCACGCGGCGAACGCGAGCGGCACGATGTAGTGGCGCCAGCGCGACAACCATTTGTGTGGTGCTGCAGTTCGGGCTGGCGATGATGCCTTGATGATTGTCGACGGCTTCAGGATTGACCTCGGGTACAATCAATGGCACCTTGGGGTCCATTCGCCAATAACCGCTCTCGTCGACCACGACAGCGCCGGCTTTGACTGCCCACGGCGCGAATTCGGCCGAGACTTCGTCCGGGGTGCTGGCGATGACAAGATCGATATGGTTAAACGCGGAAGGTTCCAGCAGCTCGACCTTGAGCGTTTCTCCGCGGAAATGCACTTCCTTGCCAACCGATCGCTCCGACGCGAGCAGTTTTAGTCGCTTGATTGGCAGTTCACGCTCGGCAAGTTGTTCAAGGACAATGCGGCCCACCGCACCGGTGGCGCCAACGAGAGCAAGAGTTTCGTACACGGAAATAGGTTCTTAATAGGTGGTTATGAAAATGATTGAGGGAATCTATCGTGGGATCCGCCCGTCATGAATGGGAGCCGTCATGAAGTCGCATGCTGTGGGAGAGCGAGAAGTCGAAAGGTCCAAAAGCGGATTCCGCCCTGCCCCGCCCCATTCTGCCCTGCCCCATTCTCCCTGCCCTGCGTCGGTCGACGCGGGGAGCGTCCCCGCAGCGCCCGATAACGACTGCAGCACACAAGCACCGTAGGCCAGCAACGTAAGGCTAGATCCGTTAGGCTCGTGTGCCGCATCCACGGAAAATCGGGTGATTCGCCGTATTGTGATATGTCGACGCGAATTTGGGTATGACCTGACTGATTTTGTCAGGTCATTTCAAAATGGATCGCCTGACTATTGCTTCGCTTTCATCGCCTTGATGACTTCGGGAAGCTTCTCGTCGACCAAACCGTAGCCGCCGCGACCTTCCATCACTCGCGATTCGACATCCAATTGGACTTCTCCGGAAGTGGAATCCCAGAACTTGGTAATCGTTTCTTTTTCGAGCGGTTTGTACGATCGGAACAAGCGAAAACCGATGCCACGCGACGGATAGTCGGTCAACCACCATGGGCTCTTGGGAAAGTTGGGGTCAGAATCTTTCCATTCAACATCATCCGATCCCAAGCGAGCGGCACTGCGAAGTTCGGCGGGGTCCATTTCCCAGCTGCCACCGCGGACGACACAGGGAGACGATGTATCGGGCCACTTGACCACATCGGTTGCGTTGATCGGGTTTTTGTCGGCAAACGATTCGTAGCCGTCTTCGGTGTACTGATTGACAGTCCATTCGGCCACATTGCCGTGCATGTCATGCAGTCCGAAGGGGTTCGGTTTTTTGGTTCCAACCGCTTCTTGGCCATCGTCGGCGTTGTCGTAATACCACGCGTAGTCGTCAATGTCGTCGGCGGAATCACCCCAACTAAATGCGGTCGCTTTGCCACCGCGAGCGGCATATTCCCATTCCGCTTCGGTCGGCAATCGATATTGTTCCCCCGTGATGGCACTTAGCCATTTGGTGAACTGTTGGGCCGCATATTGGGTCATCGTGACGGCGGCCTGCTCGGGACGCTCGCCGTATTCGTAGGTGAAACTGGGTTCGTAAAGCTGGGTCGGTGCGGTGATCGCGTCGGCTTTGTTCGAGTCGTCGACCGGACGAATGCTCTCACGCTCGAATTCCTTGAACACGTTGTACAAGGACATGAATTCTTTGTACTGAGCCCAATTGATCTCATTTTTGGCAACCCACATTGGGTCGACGTTGACTTTGATCTGAGGACCTTCGGCTTCGCCACGATCCTCTTCGTCTTCGGGGCTGCCCAACAGGAACGATCCGCCTGGGACTGGAACCATGTCGATCGTCAGATCGGTGCCGGGGATCGTCATCGTGTAGGGAACCATGTATCCCTCATCCACCTTGACCGAAGGGCCTTCGCTCGGTTTTTCCTTTGCGATTCCTTCGACGGAGGTGGACTTCCCAGCATCCGGAGCGTCTGCCAAGGCGGCAGCACCGAGGAATGTGAGCGAAAAAGCCAAGCAAAACGTGCTTGTTTTGACGATTTGGGTCGGTAGGTATTTCATACAGCAGCGTAATTGGAGTGACGAAAACATTGGGTTTTTCCTGTCGACAAATTGACTAAGCCCATACTAGCCATCGAACTCAATAGTGCAATCACGGGAGTGCAGGAGAATTGGCTGCAATTTACGTGTCCAATGGATCGTAATGGCCGTAGCTGCTGCACGGCCGGGCGAAGTGCTCGGTAGCTCGCGGTGCCCATTCGCTGGAAGTCCCCCGTCGATGTCTGGACGTGATTATAGGTACCGGGGTTCGCGGTGCCCCGAATCGGGAATCGCTCGAGCAACCGCTACGTCAAAAATCCCGCTAATCACGCACTATAACGGCTCGAAATCAGGGCGGCTGCCCAGTCGAACAGGGACGATTTCTTTTTTGTTCTCGCGATAAATTTCCACGTCGACGACGGTTTCCGCCAAGGAATCGCCGATCAATCGCATCAAATGACCGCGGTCAGTGACGTGTTCGTTGTTCACGCGGAGGATCAGGTCGCCTTTGCGTAACCCCGCCACGGCAGCCGGTGATTCTTTGTCTGCTAATCCCGAAATCATCGCACCACGGACTCTCGCGTCGTCTCCGATCAATTCATGATCGGCAACGTCGGCCAATCCGACGCCGAGCCAGCCTCGTTCGACTCGGCCAGTTGCTTTCAAACGCTCGTAGATTTGCTGGGCCACGTTGCTAGGGATCGAAAAACTGACCCCTTGGTAGGTGTCGCCCACAATCGCAGTGTTGATGCCGATCAATGTTCCTCGGGCGTCGACAAGCGGGCCGCCACTGTTGCCGGGATTGACCGCCACGTCGCTTTGCATGAAATCTTGATACTGGGTGCTGGCCCGGACCAAGCGATGTTTGCCACTGAGAATGCCGAACGTGACCGTGCGATCGAGTCCAAACGGGCTGCCGACGGCCCACACCGGTGACCCCACGCGGCAGCGGTCACTGTCACCCCACTGAATCGGAATCAATTTGTTGGAGTTGATCTTTAGGACGGCGAGGTCGGTAAGCGGATCCGCCCCTACGACCACGGCCGCCGTGCGTCGCCCGTCGCTGAG